>JBILPN010000178.1:0-6900 GCA_044373865.1 Luteolibacter sp.
TGCCCTGCCAAAGATCCCAATTCAACGTTTCCGGAACGGGTCCCGACGGCAGAGCGATCCCGGTGCCTTGCGGCCAGATCGGCCGGTTCGTCCAGTAATATACCTCCTTCACCTCACCGATGAGCCCCGCCTCGATCCACTCGCGCAGCAGGCGCGTCCCCTGCACGGTGGCCCCTTGGTTGCCCATCACAGTGAGCACGCCCTTTTCTTTGGCATAATTGGCAAGGGCCCGCGTTTCCCACAAATTATTCGATAACGGCTTTTGCACCATCACCGGTTTGCCACGGCGGATCGCTTCCATGGCGATCGGAAAGTGCATGTGATCGGGGGTCGAGACGGTGACCACATCGATCTGGTCTGCCACCTCGGCGAACATCTCGCGATAGTCCGAGAAGTAGCGGGCATCGGGAAATTGGCCGATCGCTTTATTCGCCCGGTCGCGGTCCACATCGCAGAGGAAAGCGATCCGGTTGCCGGGAGCGATCTCCGAGATATCGCTGCGCCCTTTTCCATTGCAACCGATGGCGGCAACATTGAGGACGCTGGACGCGTTTTTGGCGAAAAGCAGATTGGGCGCAAAAACTCCACTGGTGAATGCCGTGGCTGATTTGATGAAAGAACGGCGATTGATCGATGAATGCATAAATTTAAGTGAGTTGGAAAATTTGAAGGCCGCCACCCCCACCGGACAGCGGCCTTCTGCTAGCTTTTGGAGAAATCCATAACTCCAAAAGTGTTTGCCGATGCGACTGGTGTCGAATCAGGGGCGGGTGACATTCAGGCGGACAAAGCGCTTGCCAGACAAAGGTGCGGGGAAGGTGTATTTCACAAATCCTGCCTCTTCGCTCACATTGCCACCATTGAGAGTTTCCTTGGTCCATGCGCCAGACAGCGTGGTGGAAGTTTCGACCCAGTGATCCGTGTCGTAGCTGCCAGAATAGCCGGAGCCTTTGACCCAGGTGATGCTGAGCACGCCCGCAGTGTTGACTGCACCCGGTAGCGGGGTGAAGCCGGTGGTATTCGATTCACCGCCGAGGAAGTGTTCGACACCATTGCTTACACCGTCTGCATCGTGGTCCTCGTTGATCGCGCCAAGAGTGTTGTTAGCAGTCTGCCAAGCGCTGTAACCCGCGACGGGATTAACAGATTCCGTGACCCATTTTGCGACCATCGCATCGCGCTCGCTGACGAAGTCCAGGGGAGCCATGGCACCTCGATAAATCTTCACCTCGCCAATCATGCCATCCATGCGTTGGCCGATGTTGACACTGCCCCCGATGTGCATGCTCTTAATGCTGGAGAAGTCGGCGGCGGGAACCGTGACGCTGGCCGCAGCCCCGCTGGCAGAATCCCAGAACTCAAGGGCACCGGTGCTGGCGTTGTAATTGGCTGCGAGGACCACGGTATCACCTGCCACGATGCGGTTCGCTCCTTGAAAAGCAGCAACTCCATTTAAATACATTTCAGGACGGCCTGACTGGTAACGAATCAAAAACTTGCCAGCGACATTGTCCGTATTGGAGAAGACCACGTCACGGGCCTGTTCCGGCGAAACTCCCAGGATGGAATCAGCCTTGAGGGCGATGAGCACGGTGAAACCGCTGTAAGGTTTTGCAGAACCGCTGCCGGAAAAGTCGAGCCATGCATCCTGATCGTTCGGAGCGAAGAGATTCAGCACATTGCGTGCAGGGCCGAAGTTCAATCCCGCTAAGCCGGAACCGCTGAGGCTGGTGCTCGGGTAGAGCACGTCGCCAGCATCAATATCCTCGCCCTGGGTTGTGCCGTTTGGAACCTCAACGGCGTTGATGCCGTTGGCGGTGAGATCCTGCCAGGCATTCACCACGCCGTCGGTGGTGGTCACGCTGCCGGCGTTGGTGGCGTCGAGATGCACATACAATGCATTTCCCTCAACGGACGTGTAAGGCTTGATCGCGACCTCTGCACTCTGCTGGCTTTCGCCATACGTGGCTTCGGTGGCACTGACCACATAGTAGTAAGTGGTGCCCTCGACAACCGTCGTGTCGGTGTAGGTTCTAGCAAGAATGTTGGTGGCAACTTCGTCGTAGGGGCCGCCCTGAGTCTCGCTTCGGAAAACCGTATAGAAATCTGCGACCTGATCACCCCAGTTGAGAACGACCGTCCCGGAACCGGAGGAAGCGGTTAGCTCCGTGGGCACCTGCAGGCCGATCCACTTGAAGGCAAGTTCCGCCTGCTGACTTGCAAATTCTGCTGGCGTCATGGCACCGCGATAAATCTTTGCTTCGCCTAACATCCCCTTCATGTATTGATCGGGGTTCGCGCTGCCACCGAGGAACATATTGGCAGTGCTTGAGAAGTCAGCAGCGGGCACCGTGGCACTGGAGGATCTGCCGCTGGCGGAATCTCTGAGCTGCAGGAGTCCGGTTGTGGCGTCATAATTCACGGCTAACAACACGGTTTGGCCTGCGGTCACCGCACCGGCCGTGCCTTCGAGCACTGCGGTTCCAAGGCGCACTTGCGGGCGGCCGCCCTCATAACGCAGGGCGAAGTTGCTCTCCGTGCTGCTCATCACAACATCGCGTTGTGTTCCGCCAAGGATCGTGTGCGGTTGAACTACGGCGAAAACCGCGAAGCCGCTGTAGGGACGTGCCCCGGCACCACTATTGAAATCAAGCCACTGGTCCTGTTGGGCTGGACTCAACCACAAGAGCGTGCTTTTTGGCGAGCCGGTTGCGGTGAAACCCATGTCAAGCCCCTCCAGTCCGGACTGACTTGCATTGAGAGTTGGATAGAAGACCACGCCCGCGCCCCCCGTGCTCGTGGCATTGAAACCATTTACCGTCTGATCTGACCAAAGGCTAACAATGTCGCTGTCATCTGCGGTGATGCTTGCCGCCGCGGAGGCGTCGAGATGGGCATGCAGCGCCGAACCTGAGACCGCGACAAACGGAGTCCCTGAGACCTGCGCGCTGTCGGCACTTTCTGCGGACACGACATTGTCAACGGCTCTCACCACGTAGTGATAGGTCGTGCCGTTGGTCACGGCGGTGTCGGCATAGGTGCTGGTGGTCAATCCAGTCGCGACGGAGGTGTAAGGACCGCCCGAGCTTGCTCCTCGATAGACCGAGTAGGAGGCAAAAATGGGCGAAGTGCTGTCTGCCCAATCAAGATTGATCACGCCGTCTCCTTGAGTGCACGTTAGTCCGATAGGGGCCGGGATCACCACGGCGATGCTTTTTTCGGTGCTGGTGGCGCTTTCCGAAGACGCATCGCTCGCGGTCACGACATAGTAATAGGTGCTGCCGGTCGAAACCGTGGTGTCAGTGTAAGTGCTGGCTGCAAGGCCGGTGCCAATCGCAGTGCCGTAAGGACCGCCGGCAGTCGTGCTGCGATAGACCGAATAGGAAGTGGCGTTCAGAGCGTCATTCCAATCGAGAACCACTTGCGAGCCATTGGTGGTGGCCGTGAGGCCGGTCGGCGCACTGAGAGCTAAGCCGTTGACGATGTCAAAGCTGATGGCTCTGAACGAATAACCTTTGCCGGTGTCTCCGCTCGTGGCAGCACCGAAATTGACAGCCTCAGTCGAACCAAGAAGGAAGCCGCTGGTGGATAGATCCCAAGTGCCTCCGGCGGTCGTCACCGCATTGGTCACACTGACCGCTGGGGAAGAGCTAGTGGCGCGCTGGGTGGGATTTCCCGTGGATTTCAGCCAGTCCATCGAGGTGATCTTGAGTTTGGTCCCCGCGGGGACTGTGCCTGCGGTGAATCGGATCGATTCGGCCCCGTTGTTGTCGATGCGGTATTGGGCAACCCCAGGCACCCCGAGCATGCCGCCAGTGCTGGCGCCTTCAAACACGTCGGTGAGACGCAGATCGTTGGTTGATGTTCCGGTTCCGATACCAGCCATCGTCATGCTAAACGTGGTGCCGAAAGCGCCCGCGTGGCTGATCGTGCCGACTGCACCGTCCCATGCGTTGACCGCGTTAACGGTCGCGGTGGCGGTTTTGTTAGTACTGGCGTCCAACGTCACATTGCCGGAGCCATCGACAGTGAACGCAAGCGTTACGGTGCCAAGACTGGTGCCGGCGGTATTGAGAAGCCCGGTATTTTTAAATTCCACTTTCACTTGCGCGTGAAGCGGCGCGGCGGCGATGGCCATGGCGGCTGTGCAGCCGTAAAACCAACGTGAGAACTGACTACGGACACACCCGGAGGTGGAAGGACTTTTCATAGCGGATGATGGATGGGTTAGTGGGTTTGAAACACGCTTCGCCTGGAAGCGGACTGCTGATTTCGATTGGGAATTTTCGGTTCGATTGAAACCCAAGTCACTCACGGCCCGGCAGCGGCGCCGCGGACCCTTCAGCAACCTGTGAGCAAACGTTTAACCAAGCTTTGTTTCGGGGCAAGGTTTTTATCAGGATTTTTAAAAGAATTTCTCAGATTTCGCAGAATCACGGGATTTGAGCGCCACATGAATCAAGCGAATGCCGGAGCTGTTAATTTTTCCGATGATTTATCGTTTACTCAAGTATGAAATCAATCTAGCATGGCCTCTGATTTCCCACCGCCGCCTGCGCACTCACTCACTAAGAACCCAAGCTTCCCATGCCTAAAACCGTCGTTCACCTCATCGCCAACGCGCACCTTGATCCAATCTGGCTATGGAACTGGCAGGCAGGGATTGATGAGGCATTGGCCACCTTCCGCTCCGCCGTCGATCGCTGTCATGAATACCCTGAATTTCGCTACACACGCGGTGAGGCATGGCTTTACCAGTGGATTGAGGACATGGATCCGGGGCTTTTCAACGAGGTGCGCGCCCTAATTGAGGCTGGCCGCTGGTCGATCGCGGGCGGGCAGTGGATCCAGCCCGATGCGAACCTCCCGACGGCAGCCGGCTGGCGCAAGCAGATCGAACTCGGCCAGCGTTATTTCAAGGACCGCTTCGGCATCAGCCCGAAGATTGGCTACAATGTGGACACTTTCGGTCACCCGGCCACCCTGCCGGACCTGCTGCACGAGCTTGGCTACCTTGGCTATGTTTTCCATCGCCCGAACGAAAGCCAAGTGAACCTACCCGCCCAGACCTTCCGCTGGCGGGGGACGGGAGGCGCGGAAATTCTTGGTTTTCGCATCGCCCCGGCCTATGTGACCCGCAGTGACGATCTTCACGGCCAGGTCGATTTAACAGTTAAGGCTGCGGACCCAGATTTTGGTCACACCATGATGTTTTACGGCTTGGGCAACCACGGTGGCGGCCCGACCAAAGCCAACATTGAGTGGCTGCTCGATCACCGCGACGCCTTTGAAAACGTTGAGCTGAAATTTAGCACCGTCGATGACTTCTATGTGGAAGCCGAGGCACGCCGCGACCAAACTCCAGTGGTCGATTACGAGCTTCAGAAAACCTTCCCCGGTTGCTACAGCGTGATGCACGACATCAAACAAGTGCAGCATCGCGGCGAGCGTTTGCTAGAGCAGGCTGAGGAACTTGCCCGGGCTTTCGGCACGGATGAAGCGAGCACCCAAACGTCGATCGCGCGCATCAACGAGGCGTGGAAGGACCTGGCCTTCACCCAGTTTCACGACATTCTGGCAGGCACGAGCGTGCCATCCTCCTATCTTTCAACCCGCCACATGCAAGGGCGGGCGAGCATTGTCGGCGAAGAAGAAGTCGTGCGCATCAGCCGCCGTCACGCCCGCGCCACCATTCCCGGCGAGAACGAGCAGCGCTTGGTGTTGCTCAACGGCTGCGCTCACGAATTCGACGGCTACGTCGAGTGCGAGCCATTCATCGACTTCGATGACTGGGGCCAGCGTTGGTTTGCGGATGAAAATGGCCAAGCAGTGCCATTCCAACTGATCACATCGGAGCCAAACATGGGCCCCATGGTGCATCGCGCAGTGCTGCCGGTGAGGATCCCCGCAAAGGGCCAGCGGATTTTAAAACTGCTGGACGGCAGCACCTCACCCGCCCCTGCCCCGTCCACTCCGGCGACGACAGATGGCAAGCGCCTCGCCAGCGGGGATCTCGCGTTGGAAATCTGCGCCAAGGGGATCGGCTCGATCCGTTGGAAAGGCCATGAGCTGCTCGGTGCCGAGGGGCTTTCGCTCCACCTGCGCGAGGATCACGGCGATACTTGGGTTTTCCACCAAACCGGCTTCAACCAAGACATCGTTTCACGGCTCAGCGGACTCGAGTGGACCCTTGAGGACAGCGGCCCGCTGCGCACGCGCGCCTTTGCCGAGCAGCAAATCGGCGATTCAAAGCTCCGCCTAGCAGTTACCCTTTATGCCGGCAAGCCGGAGATCCACCTCCACCTGCAAGTTGTCTTCGCGGACCGCCACAAGATGCTGCAAATGCCCATCCAGCTCGCCGCCGCGCCCCACGCGTGGACCAGCGGTTTGGCGGGTGGTCACGTTGGTCGCGCTTCCGGACCAGATGAAATGCCGTTCTGTGGCTGGGACAGCGTGCAGGGCGCGGACTACAGCCTCAGCCTGCACACGCCCGATGCCTACAGCTCGCGCGTCCATGAAGACACCTGGCAGTTCTCGCTGCTCCGCTCGCCTCTGATGGCGTGGGCGGGTGACAGCGAGCTAACACCTGCTTTTTCCCGCCGACACTCGGATCAGGGCTGGCACGACTTCCACTTTATCCTGCGCGTCGATGAGGAACTTGATCCCGCTCGTTGCGAACAAATTTCGAGCCATCAGGCCAAGCCGCCCGTCATTTTCGACCACTATGTTGGGATGAACCGCCCGGCATGGGGCAACGCACCGCCGCGCCGCCTGTGGACACCCGACATTCCACACGCCCGCAGTCTTGGCCACATGAAACACCTCGACGCCATCGCCAGCCAAGGACGCAACTGGGAGGAATCCCCGCAATAAGCCTATATCCTACCTTCAGACGAATAT
>JBILPN010000179.1:0-6881 GCA_044373865.1 Luteolibacter sp.
AGTTCCTCACCAACTACGAAAGCAAACACCGCCAATTTGTCTTCACCATTCCCAAAGTCCTGCGCGGCATCTTCCTCCACCGCTTCCTCCACGCCCTCCGCGAAGCCACGCTCATCAGCCCGCAAAAACTCGCCAACTACATCCTATAGGTTTGGGGCGGCGACCCGCTCCAGTGCCCCTGCTGCAAGGGCACCATGAAACCGGCCCGCAAAGTCATCCGCCGCGAGGAAATTGAATTTTTTCTCCGCCTGCACGGCCTCTGGGAGGGAATCGTCACACTCCCCACGCCCGCCACCGCCGCCCTTCGACATCCACGCCATGGAGCCCATCGAACCGCCCTAGCAAGCGATCAAGGAATGGATCCCCGACGACGAACCCGATCTCGACTGGTTCCATCGTCCCCGGAATCCATCGAATCCCGATCCAGATGGTTACGACTAAAGCCCGGCATGGAAACCCGAGGAAATCTAACTTGACGACGGCCGCTTCCTAGTTTTCGAATCCACCTGAAGATCCGGACAGACTCGCCGAAAAACAGCCACCAAAAGAAATCTGTAACGAAAAGAAATCTGTAGCGACTTCTGTTGGCTTGATCATGGTGGTGAGCGAGCATTTGCCACAAGCGGTGAAGAGATTCAGCAGGAACCCGGAAGCCGCCTCGCACCCAAAGTTTGAAAATGCGCTCCGCTCCTACTTCCGAAAGGCGGAACGGCGTGAGTTCAACATGGGCGACGCGACCGGCAAGGGATTCGCAAGATTGGCGAAGTAGCAGTGGGGACGCTGAACCCCATAACAAAAAGCGCCCCGGAGTGCGACGGCGGTCGATAATGCCACGAAGCTGTATAAATATATCAGGACCACGTTGAACCTCGTCCAAGATGACCAGATGGTCGGAGAGCGGATCGAGAAAAGCGTTTGGATCCGTGAGTTTGCGCCGATCCGTAGCGCTTTCGAGATCGAGGTAGAGAGTCGGTTTGTTGAGAGATCCGGCAATTTTTTGGGCCAATGTCGTCTTCCCGCACTGCCTCGGCCCGGTGAGAACTACGGCTGGGAAATGAGCCAGACACTCGCTCAGCTCAAGGGTTGCACCGCGCGCGAAAGGTTTCATATCGATGGTCCGTCTAAAATTTTGCAACCTTCCAAGCGATTTGTGAGGATCTCAAAATTTCGCATGCCAACGGTCCCGGCGGCGTAAAAATGGCGGGAAAAATGGTGCGATTTGGCGTGCGGATGGTGCGCGACAAACGACGCGGGTGGCTGGCAGGAAGAAGGATGTCGGAACGCGGGCACTCCTGCCCTCACCGACCTCAGATCCCAATTTGATCCACCTATGAAACCGCATTCTGAAATCTTCGAAGTGTTGATTTCAAGGCCTTCACAGATCCCATGCCGAAGCGTGCAAGTGAATTTTGTTTATTTTTGCCTCTCGTAGTTTACTGGTTGACCTCTTAACAATTTGGTAATTTGCTACCCATCCAAACATAGGCCACGAGGTTCGAAGGGCCAGCGAACAGCTGCGAATGCGCCCTTAGTAAAGTCCAAACAAAAACCAAAGAAATAGACTCGTTATGAAAAAAACAATTATAGCATTACTTGCACCAGCCCTTGGAGTCGCCCCAGCTTTCGCGGGTGATGTTTCAGCTCCTATTCAGTCACCGCCTCCAACCGCGGCAAACAACTACGGACTCAGCCCGTATATTGGCGTAAGCGGGATTTATGGTGAATTCGAAGAAGTCACCGAAACCGAAGCTTACGATGTCGCGGGAGTTCGCGTCAACGGTGGACTTGGTTTCGGCAATGGATTTTCGATCGACGGCCAATATGAACATGTTGAAGGTGATATTTCCATCAAGAGCGATGAGTTCCGTGCCCTATTGAATTATGAACAAGCAATCGCACGGGGCTTCTCGCTCTTCGGGGGAATCGGCTACGGCTGGCTCAGTCAGGAAGCGTCAGTTGAAGGAGAATTGCTTGAGTTCTCGGGCAATGGTATCCTGCTCAATGCTGGTGCCAATTTCAGTAGCGGCAGGCTTTTCGGCAGTTTGGTATATACCCATTGTTTGACTCAATCGTTTGAACTAGATGGCAGCAAAGATTATGAGCTAGTGGAGGAAGATCTGGGCTATTTTGAAGTGAGCATCGGATACAATATCAATGAGCAGCTTGCTGCTACCCTTGCAGTCGAAACACAGGTTACGGGTGACACGATCATCGACAAGAATTGGGTTGCCGCACTCGGACTTCAATACAAGTTCTAAGCAACGAACCCGGCATTGAGCTTGTCGGTTGCGATCCACACCTTGTTTTCAGGGTGTGGATTTTTTGCTTTAAGAATACAGAACATCTAACATTACGAGAAACAGAAACAATCAGTTTTTTGCATGCAACGTTGTATCAGCATGGTTTGTGGCGTCGCTTTGAAGGAAGCGCTCGGCGGCGGCGCAAATCTTTAGGAGATGGGCCGCATGGGTGCTGTCCTGCTCAGTCGATTGATGCCACGGGGGCAAGCCTCCGAGGGTTTGCGCGGTTTTGGGCGCGTGAGTGACGGAATTATATCTTTCCACCGCGTGGATACTTTCTGAAATCTACGAAGCGTTGATTTCCATGCCTTCACTGATCCCCTGCCGAAGTGACCAAGTGAAATTTGTTTATTTTTGTCTCTCGTAGTTTATTTCGGGAACAGGAAGGTCAGGCCGAAGCGGATGCCCCATTCCGGGCCGTCGTCGGGTTTCTCAGCGTAGTAGCGAGCCCCAACGAAGGACTGCATGGGCTGATCACCAATTTTGAAAAGCTGGGAGACCTGGAGGTTGAGCGGCACCGTCCACTGATCATTGGACCAGTCGTAGGTGGTCTCGGTGTTCAGAGTCAGTGTGGTTTTCGTGGGGAGGATGTAGGAGAGGAATGGTTGGAGGAAGGTGGCGTTGACCGAGTCGCGGTTGTCATCACCGGCGACGTCCCAGAGATGATTGACGAGCGCACCATAAGTCCACGCGTCTTGCTGTTTGAGCACGACCGCCGTGGGGCCGATGCCGAATTTCTCGGCCCCTAGCAGCTCATCGGTGGCGCTGGGGATTAGAAAGACGGGGCCGATGCCCCAGATGGGGGAACTCTGCTTGGGCGAGAAGAAAAAGCTCTGGGTAACATCGCCGAGACCGAACTCGTCGAGGGAGTCGCCGATGGGCGCTAGACCTTCTTGATCGACTACCGGGATGATGCTACGCGAAATCAGGTTCCAATCCTCGCTGATGCTGAAAGGAATCACCGGCTGGATGTTGGTGCGCCAGATCGTGCCGTCGCCGGGGCCAACACCGAAGTCGGTATTGCTCTGGATTGGCAGGCTGATGAGGTCGGAGATCGGGTTCGCGAGTTTTTGCGCGAGATCAGCCTCTTGGGCTTGGAGCGCTGTAGTAACGAAAGCTACGGATAGTATGATGGCTGATCTTTTCATAAGTTGCCGGATTTTTATTAGTATGGACGAGGCGGAACTGTAGGAGAGCCTTTGACGATGACCGCTTTCACATAGACCGCCTGGCCGTTGATGTAATAGGGGTAGTAGTAGATTCCACTACATACATAGTAGGTGATCCTAGCCACCACGATGGTCGTGGACGCGGCCGGAATTTGATACATGTATGCCGCCGGGTTGCGGGGATCAAAGGGTCCCCTTGGATCGAAAACGCCCCTTGGATCGGCGATTCCCCGGGGGTCTGCAACACCCCGTGGGTCGCGCGCACCTCTGGGATCGGCGGCACCGCGAGGATCGGCCACACCACGTGGGTTTAAAGGGCGTTGGCGTGGAGCGGCAACGGATTCGTGGATCAACAGGGTTGAGAAGATTGCGACAAAAAGAGAGGAAACTCGGCTGGTTTTCATGATTGATATTGGTTCGAATTGAATCGGATCGTGAATCATTCGCTTTTCAGCATCTGGACCTTGATGGAGTCCGCTGCTGGACGCTTGGCAAAAAGCGCGGCATCGACGGGTGCTTCCAGTTTCCATTCCGTCAGGTTGATCTCCCAAGTCGGGTTGCCTTCGATGTCCGTGAACGTGAGTCGATAGCGAACTGGCAAACCGCTCTCGACACCGACCCAGAGGTCACCAGTCATCCCGGGCTGGATGAAGTGGAGGTGGTCGCAGGATTTGGAGTCGATATTTTCGCGGTCCATCAGCTTGGCGGAGGTGACTTCCCGGAAAATCTGTGTTGAAAAATCCTGAGCGAGCAGCTCCGCAACCGGCGGACGGAAGCCGAAGCGCTCGTCGAGTTTATCCGCGATCTCACTCACCGAAGCTGCGGCTACCTCTTCGATCGCGTGGTGCTTGAGGTCCGGATATATCATCACGAAGGTCGTACCGTCGTAGGAAATCTCACGGGTTTCACGTTCGGCGGACTGGATGGCGTGGAAACGGTTCGGACGCTCGACGGTGAATTGGATCTCGCCATTCTCCAGCTTGGAGCCGACGCCGAGTTCGGGATCAAGTTTGTGAGTTGCGGTGAGTTGGATCGTTTTCGCCGCGCCGAGTTTAGCCTCGACGGATTTGGCCAGTTCAATGGCGGCAGGCTGGATTTCTGCCGTCAGTTGAGACATGCCCGCCCCAAGGATAAGCGCGAGAGCGGCGCCGAAGCGCATGGAACGCCGTGCGGTGGATGGTTGTTTCATGGTTTTGATTTCGTTGGTTAGGTCAGCGACTTGATCTGCTCGATTCACCTGAGTTCGATGATGAACTTGTCGGTGCCATAGTTGGTAGGTAGCCCGGAGGCTCTGCCCGTGACGTTGATGGTGCGGGCACCGAGACCACCGCCGCCCGAGGATGCGAAGTAGGAGTAAGATGGCTGCGCGATGTCCAAGCTGACGGTCGCATCCGGCGGGCCGGAAGGAGCGGTCGGATCGTTGGCCATCTTAGCGGCGCAGCTTGCGAGAAGCAGAGCACTGGCGACTGCGAGGGTTTGGTCAGCTTTGTTTTCATGGATGGGAATTTCAGGGTCGGGATTTACTTGGTGTTCACTTCGCCTTAAAAGTTCCATCATGTGTTAGGATAACTTCATTTTCCTCGACGGTGAGTTTCGGAATAAGTCCGGTGAATTTGGATTTGTGCTCGGCATCGATCGCTTCGACGACGGGGGAACCGAGGTCGGCGGTTTCGTCGGCGGAGAAGATCATCGGCTGGGTGGCGGGGAGTTTGCCTTGGGAGACTTGCTTGTCGTTGATGAAGGGCCCCAGTGCTTGGTCACGCCGCCGAGGAAGCCGTAGAATTTGTCGAAGCTCTGACGACGCGGCCAGCAGTCGAAATCACCGGCAACTCTGGCTTCCCATGCGGCGGTCTCGTGCCATTTGCTGAAGGCGGCAGTGGCGAAACCGTTGGGGCGAAGCATTTCCGCGAGCAGGGCGGCGTTCTTCGGGATCTGGCCGGTGTTGCCGTGTAAGGCGGTGCCGGTTTCAATGGTGCCGGCCATGCTGTTGACCTGATGGTTGCGGCCGGACTTGAGCACGGCGCAAGTCGGCTGAGTGGCCTTGCGAACCTCGTGGACTCGGGTCGTTTCGCATAGCGACTCCTCGATTGGAAGCACCGTCCGGCCGGGCGCGGACTGGGCGATGGTTGCGTTCGCACAGAACGCAAATCCTGCGGTGATGAAGGCAAGAGACTTGGGGGGATTCATGATGGATAAGATTTTTCGATAGGTGCGATTCAGCGACCAAAAATTCGTGCAATACTCACAATACCACGATTCCACAGGAATGGAATGGTTCATTTCAATATCTGCGGAGTGCGGCGCGACCGATGAACATGCAGGGGTTACCGCCCGACCCAAAGCCATGAGAAACCCTATCCAAAATGGTGATCGCACCGGCGGCTGCATCGGCAAAATTCACGTTGCCTTTGCCGGATCGAGTGATGCGGCGGGTGGTGAGCTATTTCGGTAATGCCACCACCGTCACGCAGCGTGGCCACTTCGCTGGACACATCGGCAGACGATTCCCGAACGTGACCGATGGCGGGTGCGAGTCCGTCAAGATTGGTGACTCCGAAGGTGGCGAGCATAACTCTTACGGGGGGTTGTGAAACGACATCCAATCCACCCCAAGAATCCCCTCGATGGTGGTGAGCCAGAAAATTATGAGAGACAAAAATAATCAGTTTTTTACATGCAACGTTGTATCAGCATGGTTTGTGGCGTCGCTTTGAAAGAGGTGCTTGGCCGTGGCGAGGATCTTCAGGGGATGGGCCGCATGGAAGTGAGGGGAAATTGACAGACCTGCTAACCACAAAGCGTATTCAGGGCCCTATGCTAAAACTAATGTTGCTGCTTTACCTAATCATTTCAGCTCCTCTCCGGGGAGCGGAGGAAGCGCCCTTCGCCCCTGCGTTCTACCCTTTCCAGAACGGAATCCGGTTCGAGTCCGTGGATGAGGGGATGCGCCGGGTCAAGGATCTCGGCTACCCGGGTGTTGGCTCAGTCTATCCGAAGGACCTTGTAAAGTTCAAGGCCGCCTGCGACAAGGAGGGACTCAGAGTTTTCAGCATCTACACGGGAGGCACAGTGAACGCGGATGGTTTCCATTACGAAAAGGATGTCACCCAGGCCATCGCCATGCTCAAGGGCACCGATGCACTGGTGGAACTCAACGTGCAGCGCGGGGAAAATCCGACCGACGAGCAAGCGGTCGCCTTTGTGAAGGAAATCGCAGCCCAAGCAAAGGAGGCAGGCCTGAAAGTGGTGCTCTACCCTCATGCCAACTTCCACATCGAGCGCGTCGATCACGCCCTGCAAATCGCCAAAGCCACGGGCCTCGACAACGTCGGAATCATCTTCAATCTATGCCATTTCCTCAAAGTCCAGCCAACAGACAATCTGGCGGCGACCCTCAAGGCGGCCAAACCGT
>JBILPN010000180.1:0-6857 GCA_044373865.1 Luteolibacter sp.
CGCCTGCAGAGTGAGGCGACCTTGCAGTTCGCATGCTCATGGGGGAGGCATGTAGGAGGTGAAGCAGACTTGCGGATACAATTTTTCGGGACTCGCGGGTCGGCGGTTTTTGAGAATATCGGCGGTGAGCTTGAGGAGTTCTTCGCGGAGCGCTTCCATGCAAGTCAGTTGCGTGAACCGCTGTCGGTTCCGCCAGATTCGTGGAAAGGGCGTGCGTTTGAGGAGTGGTTGCATTGCTTGAACCGCTCGATGAGGTTTGATCCGGAGATTTGTCATGTCATGAAAATTGCAGGCGCGCTGGATCGCTTGTATTTTGACAATGCCTAACTTCCGTGCGCGTTGCGAACGCTGGAGCTGGCGCAGGTGGCAATCGTGCCCCTTGGTAAAATCGTGGTTTGTAATTTCGTGCGGGCTGTGTCAGGAGTGTCGAAACAACCCCTATCTGACGGCCATGTCTTTTTTCAAACGCGCCTTTTTTTGGCTTTCCGGTGCCGGGACCGAGACCCTTGAGCAATGCCCCGCATGGGAGCAGCGGAAATATGTAGCCTTTGGCGCGACCGTGCTTGTCCCCTGCGCGTTTGCCTTCATTGCATGCGCTTACGCTCTCTCGACGCTGACGAATCAAGCGGGGGTCATCTATCCAGTTGCCGTCGTTTGGGCCTTTATCATTCTGACCATTGATCGCGCCCTGCTGGCGAGTTATCGGCCCTACATGTCGTTGTTGCGGAAAATGTCACAATTTTCTCTGCGTTTGGTGGTTGCGGTTTTGATGGGCATTACCATCGCACACCCCTTGGTGTTGCTGTTATTTCGCGACACCATTTCCTCGGTGATTGAGAAGGAGCGCGCTGCGGAGATTGAAGGAGTGCGGTCAGGATTTGCGAAGGAAAAAGAGAAGATCCGGGTGCAGACGATGGATCTGGAGCAAGCGCTCGCCGAGCAGCGCTTGCGGTGGAATGAGTCGTTTCAGGCAAAGTTTATTTTGCAGGATCGTGAGGATGCAGAGGCCGCGATTCCCGGCTTAACGGAAAGCCAGCAACTTGAGTTAAAAGCAGCGATTGATGCGGGCACAGCGCCGTTTCGCGAGCGCTTGGCTTTGATCGATCAACAAGTTTCGGAGCTCGGGCCAACTTATGCAAAGTTGCAGACTGAGCTTGGATATTGGCAAACGGAATTTGAACGTGAGCTCAATGGCCAACGTTCTGGCATGGCGGGAGAGGGACCGCGCGCGCGCTCGATTCGTTCCGATCAGTTGGAGCCACGGCGTGAGGAGTCCAAGCGGTTGGGCGGTATGCTTGAACATCTAACGGCAGAAAAATCCAGTTTGCAGACCCAGTCGCGTGAGGCCGAGGCCGCGGCGATTGCGGATTTCGAGAAAAAGCTCGCTGAAATCTCCCTGACGAACCAAGCGGAGGCCGCACGTGTTGCTGGTTTGAAGCAAAAGGTAGAAGAGGATCAAGCGGGGCAATTTGTGACTCAGCAGAATGCGCTGCGTGAGACCATCAAGCAGCAGATCGACACGCGTTTGTTGGAGCTCAAGCGGGTTCAAGGCGAGCTCGCGTCGGTGGCGATGGAGGAAAGCGGTCGAATCAGCGCGATGCGAGCGGAGCCGCGTCGCGATATTTTGACACAGACGCTGGCACTTCACTCACTTTTTGAAGCTGGGAGCGATGGCGGCGAGTTCGCGTTTTCAACCTATATCATCCTGACGCTTCTCTTCATGTTGGTGGATACCATTCCGCTGATCGTGAAATTTTTCACCAAGCCAGGTCCTTATGATAGCTTGGTGGATCGGGATGAAATTGCTTTTGAGACTGAGCATCGCGCGTTTCGCGAGAGTCGGGTGCGATACATGCAGCAGCTCGCGGGCGGAAACCTCACCGCAGTGACGCGCAATCCACTGTTGGAGCGGGCGCTGGTGGATGGAGTTGAGCACACGCGCGCGGCGCGTGAATTTTTGGATTCACTGACCGAGATGGAAAAATCCTTTGCCGCGAAAATGAAGTTGGAGGAGCTCGAAGTGGGCGTGGCGGAGACCGACAAGCGTGCGGCGCTGGATGCCATGAAAAAGCGCTTTTACGACGACTTGCACCATCGGATGGAGGTTTTTTTCACCCGTCGCCCGGCTGAGATGAGTTAGGTGAAGATCGCCTCACGGTCCCTCGGATGTCGCCATGGTGATAGGTTGAGATATTATCCTAACATTTCATTCAGGTGGCCGAATACATCCGAGTTTTTCAGAATGCCGGCGAAGCGGTTGGCTTGAGGTCCGAGGGCAGAAACCAGAGTTGGGTCGGAGGTGTGAGTGGTGCCAGACCAGCCGATGCCGGTGTGATTTCCGGAAAACTGGCCGAGCAAGCCCTCTGGTTTACTGAGTTGTTCATTCCATTCCACGACCGATTGGTTGTTAACGATGCGCTCCAGCGCGTTTGCTTGGTCGGGTTTTAATTCGAACCCAAGGTGCTGTTGAATGGACGAGCTCAGTTGCGAGGCACTGCCGTTTTTCAGCCCTTTCCACTCTGCGAAGATGCGTTCGTGTGAAGCTTTGAACTTTTGGATTCGAGCAAAGCGTTGCGTGCTCTCGCTGTAGGCATTTCCCATGCCGCAGAGCCCGGGGTTCGAGTTGCCGTGGTCGCTGGTGACCACGACGAGGATGTCATCGTGGGTTGCGGTGAGTTTGAGGACTGTGGCGAGCGCGTCGTCGAAGGCGAGTTGGTCGTGGAGCAAGCCGCCGATGTCGTTGAGGTGGGCCGCATGGTCGATGCGCGCGGCTTCGATTTGGAGGAGAAACCCTTGCTGGCTCGGGAGAAAGCGGCTGAGTGCGGCTTCGCTCATTTCCGCGAGAGTCGGGATGGTGGCGGCGAGGTCGGGATTGTGATTTCGGTCGATGCTGAAGGGCAGGTGCCCGCTGGCGAAGGTTCCGAGGAGTTTTTCGTCGCGAGAGGCCAGCAAGGCGGCGCGGTTCTTGACGATTCCGTAGCCGGCCTTTGCAAATTCGGCGTGGAGATCTTTGCGGTCCGGGCGGGATTTTGCTGAGAAAAATTCCGAGCCACCGCCGAGAATCACGTCCACGCGATTGAGATATTGAGGCGCGATTTCCGCCTCATCGTTGCGTTTCGGGCAGACTGCGGCAAATCCAGCGGGAGTTGCGTGAGTGATGCTTGCGGTGCTGACCAAGCCGATGCGAGCACCGGATTTCTTGAGGATTTCGGCGATGGGACTCAGTGATTTGCCACTGGGGGTGATATTGATCACGCCGTTGTTGATCCGTTCCCCGCCGCCCCATGCGCTGGCGGCCGCAGCGGAGTCTGTGACCATGGAGTTTGCCGAAGCCGTGTCCATCAAGCCGCGGGTCGCTTGAGCGTGATTTAGCAGGCTCCACCAGCGTGTGCCTTGCTTGCGAGTGAGTTGTGCATAGGATTCCGCCAAGGTCAGCACGCCTGGGCTCATGCCATCGGAGACCATGAAAACGACGCCACGCACCTTGCGCGCCGGTGTCCCGACGGGTGCAGCACTTGCGCGACCGCTGGCAAAGAGAGTCGCGGCGCTGCTCAGAGTGGCGGTTTTGAGCCAGTCCCGGCGGGCGAGGGCGTGTGCGGCGTGGGAAATCAATTTCATCTCCCTTCTGAATATCACCGCCCCACGGCGCGGCAAGCTCCAGTTCACCGGGCGGATGAAACGTTCTTGTCACCCGAGGCTTGCGTGGATGCTTCCGGTTCATTAACCATCGGTCCACATGACGCACGACCCGGACCAACATGCCTCGCTTGGCGCGATGTATTCCGACTATTTCCTTGATTACGCCAGCTACGTAATTCTCGAACGGGCGGTGCCCCATTTGCACGACGGCCTGAAGCCGGTGCAGCGGCGCATTCTCCATGCGATGGACGAGCTGGATGACGGGCGCTACAACAAAGTCGCTGGAATCGTGGGTAATACCATGAATTACCACCCGCACGGTGACCAGTCGATCGGTGCAGCGATTGTGCAGTTGGGTCAGAAAGACTTGCTGATCGACACCCAGGGAAACTGGGGAAACACGCTTACGGGAGATGGCGCGGCGGCCCCTCGTTACATTGAGGCGCGTCTGACAAAATTCGCCAACGAAGTTGTTTTTAACCCAAAGACGACGCATTGGCTACCGAGCTATGATGGTCGGAGAAAAGAGCCGGATACTCTGCCGGTGAAGTTCCCCTTGCTGCTTGCCCAGGGTGTTGAGGGGATTGCCGTGGGGCTGGCCTGCAAGGTCCTGCCGCACAATTTTCATGAACTCATCGAGGCCGCCATCGCAGTTTTGCGCGAGCAGCCTTTTTCGCTCATTCCGGATTTTCCGACGGCAGGAATCATGGATGCCTCCGAGTATCGAGACGGCTTGCGCGGCGGGAAAGTGCGGGTTCGCGCCCGTATCGCAACGGACAAAAAAGGGATTCTCCGCATCACCGAGATCCCTTTTGGGACGACAACGGGAGCACTCATGGAGTCGGTCGTCGCAGCTGCGGACAAGGGGAAAATCAAAATTGCAAAAATCGAGGACAACACTGCGGCGCATGCCGACATTTTGGTGTATCTGCCCGCCGGCGCGGATGCGGAAACCACGCGTGATGCGCTCTATGCTTTCACGGACTGTGAACTCACCATTTCGCCAAATGCATGTGTGATCGTGGATGGCAAACCGCAGTTTCTCGGCGTTTCCGAGATCCTCCGCCGCACGACCGAGCACACCCGGGAGCTCCTTAAAATGGAGCTCGAAATCAAACTCGCTGAACTTGCCGAGAAATGGCATTTCAGCTCGCTGGAGAAGATCTTTATTGAAAATCGCATCTATCGGGATATCGAGGAATGTGAAACTTGGGAGGCCGTTCTGAAGGCGATCGATGACGGGCTCAAGCCGTTCAAGAAGTTGCTCAAGCGAGAGGTGACGGAGGAGGATCTGGTGCGCTTGACCGAGATCAAGATCAAGCGGATTTCGAAGTTCGACTCATTCAAGGCAGACGAAGAGATCCGAGGATTGGAGAAGATGATTGATGAGACGGAGAAGAACCTCCGCAATCTAACGCGTTACACCATTCGTTGGTTTGAAGATCTCGCGAAAAAGTATGGAAAAGACCGTGAGCGCCGCACGGAAGTGTCATCCTTTGACCGTGTGGACCGCATGCAGGTTGTTGCGGCCACGGAGACTCTCTACTTGGATGCAAAGAACGGTTTTGCCGGTTACGGACTCAAGAAAGATGGAGAACCGATTGAAAAGTGTTCGACCATTGACGACGTCATCACCTTCACGGCGGATGGCAAAATGCGCGTCATGAAGGTTGCGGACAAGGTGTTCGTGGGGCAGAAGCCCTTGCGCGTTGCGATTTTCCGGAAAGACGAGGATCTGATCTACTCGATGATCTATCGAGACGGTCGCGACGGCCCGATTTTAGCCAAGCGTTTCACCGTGGGAGGCATCACGCGAGACAAGGAATACAGCCTGACCAAAGACACGCCGGGCACGCGTGTTTTGTATTTCGCCTTTCACAAGACCAATGAAGAGAGCGCGGCGCAGATGTTGCTGGTGCATCTCAAATCGGGTCTGCGCATGAAAAACTTGATTCGGCCGCTGCATTTTGCCGAGTTTGGAATCAAAAGTCGGTCGAGCGCGGGGAATCTCGTCACCAAACATGGCATCGAAAAGATCATTCGCGCGCCAAAAGATTACGACCCGACTTTGGGTGCGTGAGCATGGGAAACGCGGTAAATACCCTTAAAAATGGGGGGATTTCACTCTGGAGCCCCCTCTTGCAAGGGGTTTTTCTGCTGTCCCGCGCGGGAAGTTTTTTAAGTCTCTGCATTTTAGTCATTCGCGATCTTGACATTTGCCGCGTGTTCTACGAATTCCCTTGGCGTGGCTAAGAAACCTACATCCATCAAAGACAGATATTCCAAGACTCAGATTTTGGAAGAGATCGCAAGCAACACCGGACTCACTCGCAAGCAAGTGTCCAGTGTCCTCGACAGCCTGACCGGAGTCATCGAAGCGCACGTGAACAAGCGTGCGGTTGGTGAATTCGTCCTGCCTGGGCTGCTTAAAATCAGCACCGTGCGCAAGCCAGCCGTGAAGGCTCGCAAGGGCATCAGCCCGTTCACCAAGGAAGAAGTTGTTTTCAAAGCCAAGCCTGCGACGACAGTCGTTAAGGTGCGTGCCTTGAAGAAGCTCAAGGACATGGCACTCTGATTCGCGTGGCTGGAGCGGTTTGTTCCGCACCGGTCATTGCTCCAAATTCAGCCTTTCCGCTCGCGCGGAGAGGCTTTTTTGTGCATCAAGCGCTGTTGCACGTGAAGTCAGTGCGTTGTGCGTGCGGCTGTGGACGATTCAAAAAAGTGCAGAGTGGGTGAAAAATCCGCCGGGTTACGTTGCGTAGATTGGCCAGATTTGAACTTGAACCGCATGCTCTCCCAGGAATCCACCATTGGTATTCTTTCGCTTCTGCTCGCGTCGGCGACCATGGCTGCGGAAAAAATCAGCTACAATCGTGAGATTTTACCGATTATTTCTGACAAGTGTTTCCATTGCCATGGCCCAGATGCGGGCACGCGTGAGGGCGACTTGCGGCTGGATGTGAGAGAGGACGCGGTCAAGGCTGGCGCGATTGTGCCCGGTGATCCAAAGTCTAGCGAAATGATTGCGCGGATCCATGCGAGTGATTCGGATGATGTCATGCCGCCGCCTGAGGCACCCCGGCAATTGAGTGATGCGGACCGCGCGACCTTGGCACGTTGGATCAAGGAGGGCGCAGAGTATGAACCGCATTGGTCTTTCACCCCGCTGCCTGCGCTTGTGCCCGTTCCGGAGGCGGAGCCGGCCACGTGGCCGCGCC
>JBILPN010000181.1:0-6846 GCA_044373865.1 Luteolibacter sp.
CTCCGGGGACTGCAAGGTTTGCATCACCAACATCGACCTAATCCTCAAGGTCGACCGTTCATCGCCAGATCATGCATGAATGATGGATCGGTTCGTTTTCCGTGGCGAGGCCGTCATTTCTTTCCCAGTCCGCACCCGTCATCCCCTTGCCTGAAGCGCTCACCACCTACACCGAAACGGACTCCTTGGCGGTGAGCCTGCGGCGCCAAACGCCCGGGAACACCCCGGCAGCAGCACAAGACAGAATCCAATCCGCCTCAGGCGCTCCTCTGTCCTCAACCTTCTCTCCGCCAGCGCCAGAATACTCGTTCATCGCTTTCCCATCTCACTCATCATGCCCTTGTCTGAGGCTCCCACTCCATCGTCCGAGTCCCCTTCCTCCCCATCCCGCACGCGCTACACCGACGATCCGCAAGCGCGGCATCCCCAAAATATACCAAATCCTCACGGTTGACCGTTCATCGTCAGATCATGGATAAGTGAGTAGTACGCCCGCTTTTCATGGCGAGGCCATCTCAAGCCAACCGCTATTTCATGTCATACTCCTTTCGCCCTCCGCTGGTCGTCTTGCTGCTTCAAGTGCTCATGGTCGCGTGGTTCGCAGGCCCGGCGGGTGCCGTGGAGGCGGATCAGGCGCTGAAACTCACCTACGGGTGGAATGCCGTCTGGCTGGAAGTGGAGCCCACGGATGCCAGTGGTGGCAGCTTGACCTGTGACCAGGTCTTTCAGTCGAACGATTTCCTGATCGACCGTGTTGCCAGTCCGGTCGGGGAAATCGGCACCGCCGAGTTCACGTCAGATCCCGAGAGCCTTTTCAACCAAGGCGGATGGGATGTCTGGGCGGCGAATCCGCAATCGGGCGAGACGGCCAACGTCGCTATCCGCGCCAACCATGCTTATCTGGTCCATGTATCGCCAAAGACCGGCTCTGCCCAAGACGGAGAAGCGGCTGGAGTTTTGACCGTGCAGGGCGAGGTGGTGTTTTACCGACCCACTTGGACGAAGGGCGAGTATAACCTGGTCGGCTTCGGGGTGCAGGGCGCGCCCACCTTTGCCTCCCTGATGGCGGGTTCCGGCATCACGGTCGACGGGCCGCTTGGTGCCGCGGCGAACGTGCAGAAGCTGAACGCGGCGACCGGGGCGTGGGAGCCGGTCAAGGGAACGGACGTGGTCCAGAGTGGCCAGGCCTACTGGATCAATGTGCCCTACACGCTTGTCGGCAATGGCTGGAGCGGGCCGGTGGAGACTGATTTCTCCGGTGCGGTTTCCGGCGCATGGAATTTTGGATCAGGGCCCGGCTCCATCGCGGTGCTCAACCCCGCGGACCTTGCCGCCGATCCGGTGCTCATGACTCCCGGTGAGCTGACATTTTCCAACCTTGAGGGCAGCGGCGGCGCCTCGCACCAGATCTCCATCACCCGTCTCGCTGCGGCAGGCACCGATTCCGGCACCAATGACCTTCAGCTTTGGGCTTTGGAAACCGCTCCCCAGGAGTTGAAGTGGCAGACGCAATCCGTCGATTTTTTCGCAGGCTGGCAGGTGGCCAGTGTGACCGCTGGAGGAAGCCGCTCGATCACCGTCGGCGTGAAGCGGAACTGGAGCAGCGGGCTCAATCTCCGAGAGCACCTTTACCGGGTCAGCGTCTCGCTGAGCGGGGGCTCTGTGTATCGCTATCTGCCGGTGAGCGCCATCAATGCGGACCTTTCCACCGCGCCGGGTTCCACCGCGCCCGCCAGTCAGTTCACCGGTCTCTGGGCGGGACAGATCATTCTCAATTCGGTCACCAGCCTGGGCACCGCAGGCTCACCCGTGCAGGCCACTGCCAGCGAGCTGCCGCTGCAGATCTTCATTCATGTGGACGCCGCCGGGCAGGCGCGTCTGGTGCCCCGCTCCATCATGATGCAGACGAAAACCGCCTCGCCGGACATCGCCCCCACCCAAGTGCTGGTTGTTGACGAAACGCGCATTCCCTACCTTGACGGCGTCCAGCAGCGGGCGGATGGAACTCGCGTGGGTCTGCGCCTCGAGACGGTCAGCTTCGACCTGCCCCGGGACCTCAGCGCCGCCCATCTTTCAGCCTCGCTGCGCGGCAAGGTGGCCACGGCGCAGGGCATCGCCAATCCCGCCGAGCTGGCCGATGGAGACGTGCTCGCCTACTTTGCCTTGGGTTCGCGCACGTCCCGTCCGCCGGACCTGCCGGAAACCTACCATCTTTCCTGGCCGCTGGACGGGCAGCTCGGCGTTGGCAAGTCGGTGTCCACCGGCAGTTCCTCGCCCCTCACGCTCGACGCGTTTCACCGCAGCAACCCCTTCCGCCATGCCTTCCATCCCCAGCACGGCGTGGGCTACCCGGTCACCCGCAGCTTCTCCATCAGCTTCGACACCGCGCCCGATCCAGCCATCCTCACCGGCACCTACCAAGAATCCACCGGCGGCCTTGCCCGTCAGGCCATCGTCTCCAGAGGCAGCATCTCGCTGCGCCGCATCACCACCGCCGACAGTCTCCAGTAAGCCCGAACCTTTTTCCCAGCCATGCACCTATCATTTGCAACTACCCGGGCCGAACGAGTCGCGCCCGGCCTCGGCATTGCCCGCCGGATGACCAAACCGCTGACCGTTCTCCTCGCGAGCCTGCTCGCGCCAGTGGCGGCAATTGCCCAGGTGCCGGTCACCTTTAGCTTTGATGGTAATACCTTCCAGCCCTGGACGGTGCCGGATACCGGCTGGTATCAGCTCGATGTCAGCGGCGGTCAAGGGGGCGATGCCAGCAACGGCAGCCACACGGGCGGCAAGGGCGCCCAGATCCAGACCTCGGTCCGGTTGACGAAAGGGGAGGTGCTGCGCATCTCCGTCGGCGGACAAGGGGGAAAGGGGAGCAGTGACGGCAATAATCCCAGCGGCGGCGGCGGTGGCGGCAGTTCGTCCATCGTCCGGGTGAAAGACACGACAGCCCCGCTCGTTCCCTCGTCAAACGATGAGCTCCTCCTGATCGTCGCCGGCGGCGGCGGTGCGGCCTCGCAATACGCCGGCAACTCGGGCAACGCCACCAACACGAGCGGCGACCCCGGCGGGTCCAATGGCAACGGCGGCGGCATCGGCAGCAACACGCAGGGCGGTGCGGGCGGCGCGGGCTATTTGGGAGACGGCGGAACGCACTACAATGGCGGGACGCTGGTCTCCTACGGGGGGATGAGGTATGTCGCAGGAAACTTTGGCGGTTACGTGAGCGGATCCATCGGCGGAGCCGGTGGCTGGGGCGGGGGTGGGCAGGGTGGCCCGGCCACGTCGGGCACGGACGGCGGCGGCGGCGGCGGCGGAGGCTACAGCGGCGGCGGCGGTGGTCCGGACCCCGGCAACGGCGGCGGCGGCGGTGGTTCCTTTGTTTTCACCAGCACCGCCAACCGGCCGGCGGCCTCGGTCGTTGCCCGCAACACCGGGGCGCAGAGCGGAAATGGTGCCGTGTCCATCACCCTGCAGCGCTACAGCTTCCAGCCGGACACCTCGGCCCCGCTCAGCCTTGCGGATGCCTATTTCAGCAAGGATCTGCAGTTCCCCCAAGATGTCACTGGCGGCGATGTCGATTTGGTTGGCGCGACGGTGCCAGCGGGGACTTCCTATGTGGAGCTCACTTCGGCGGCCAATGGCCAGTCCGGCACCATGGTCGTCAAGTCCATCCCCGCACGGCAGAAGGTGAGCCGCATGGTGGCCAAGTTCCAAGTGCAGACCACGGGAGGCACGACCCCGCCCGCGGACGGTTTCAGCTTCAACTTCGGCCCCGACCTGGCTGCCAACCAACCCATCGGGGTGGATGGAATCGCGAACGGGCTCGCCGTGACCTTCGACACCTATGACGGGGGGAATCCCGACTCCGCGCCGGCCGTGGAAGTGGTTTACGATTCGGTCGTGAAAGGCGGCGTTTCATTCCTCGGCGGCCGTCAGGCCGGGCGCATGCCTGCCTATCCCGTGGTCGAGGATGCCTCCGGCAATTCCCAATCGCTCACGACGGGGGACAACTGGGTCCCGGTCCAGGTGGACCTTGTCGGCGACCTGGAAAAGGGCGGCGGGCTCGTCAGCGTCACTTGGAACGGGTATCGGATCCTCAAGGACATCCCCGTGCCGTATTTGGCCCCCCAGTCCGAGGGATGGCGCATCGGATTCGGAGCCGGGACCGGGACCGCCAATAATCAGGCCCAGCGGGTCCGGAACCTCTCCATCGCGGCCGACACGTATGTGACGCTCGACGTCATCAGCCAGTTCGGCTCGAGCCTGGTTTCTCCTCCCGGTGGCCGTCGCACCTACCACACCGGCGAGTCCGTCACTTTCAGCGTCCCGCCATTCGTCTATCTCGACCGTTACCGGAAAACCCTCACCGGCACCGAGGATGACATGCGGCTCCGGGCGGCCTACCGGGCGAAGCTCATGGGCGGCTCCATCGGCGGCCAGCCCCTTTTGGGCGGGTCCACCGTCAAGCTGACCGAGTCCGCAGTGGTGAACTGGCAGTGGGAACTCGATTACCTTGCGGAGGTCAACACCGGCACCGAGACCATCCAAGGGCTTTCCGCCTCTTCCGTGACCGATTCGACGAACCAACTCACGCTCGGCCGCAACTTCCGCCCGCTCAATTACAACTTCGACTCGGTGGTCTATTCGCAGATCATGGGCACCGGCACCGGGCTGGACATCCAGTTCCAGCCGAAGGGCTATGTCATCGAAAACGCCCCCAATTCCCCGGAGCGCTTCCTCCAGCTCTCCGGCGGCGGCGATCACCTGCGCGCCAACTCCGCGGGTGCCGGGCTGATCGGCGGCGACGGTTCCTTCACCATCGAGTTCTGGGCCCGGCGCGATTTGGTCACGATGATCGCGGACCAGAATGTGGTGTCGCTCGGATCTTTCACCGCCTCGGGCGGACAGCTCCGTGCCGGTTTCACCTCTGGGAACGCGTTCTTCCTGACGAACAACGGAGTCACCGTCGCGGCCCCCGCCGCGCTGACCGACAACAGCTGGCACCATTGGGCGGCGGTCAATGACAAGACTGCCAACACCGTCACCCTCTATCGCGACGGCAAGGTGGTGGCGTCCGGCAACCAAGCGCTGAACTTCTCCGGCAGCACCCAGACGGTGACGGTGGGAGCCCGCGCCACCGGTGGCGCCACCGCCGACGGCTTCTTCCCAGGCGGCATCAACAATGTGCGCGTCTGGAAAACCGCCCTCGGCATCGACCAGATCCGCAGCGGCCGCGCCACCCTCCTCGTGGGCCCCGGGAACTCCTCCCTTGGCCTCGAGCTTCCTTTCGACACCCTGCCCACCGCCGACATGGCCGGCGTTTACATCGAGCGCCGCGAGGGAACGACCCTGCCCACCAGCGTCGCGGACACGGCGTCCTTCCCGGTGCAGGCCAGTTCGATCCAGTCCGGTTTCGCGCTTCCCGACCTCGCGACGGTGCCCGCAGCCGGCCCGTCAGGTTACCACGGATGGACCCTGCGCTCCCGGCTCCGCGCCGATGTCGCCGGCACCTACACCTTCCGAGTGAGTGGTGGCGATGGCGCACAGCTTTTCATCGACGGCAACCGGATCTGGAACCCCAACGGAAAACAGGACGACTCCAGCGACTTCGAGCAGTCCCTTCACCTCGGTGCCGGAGACCACATCGTCGAGTTCGATGCCTACGAGGTGGGCGGGCGGCGTCCCGCCCTCACCTACGCCCCGTCGGGCACGACCCAGCAGTCGCTCCCACCCTCGAAGCTGTATGCGCTCGCCCGCGAACAGCTCGCCTATGGCACCTTCACCATGGCCTCCGCCGAGGGGGGTAATGTCTCCTTCGCCACCGCCGGATTTGGCTCGGTGTTTCCCGAGACCGCGACCGGCGCCCAGGTCGCGGCGGCCGTGCTTCCCGGCTTCCGTTTCAATCCTCTCGACACCACCACCGGCACCACCCACAACATCGATCCCGGTGAAAAGGGCGTGATGGCCGACTACCGCCGCGTCTTCTGGATGTGGGACAAGAAGTTCCGCTTCACCGTCGATGTCATGGCGGTCGGTCTCCCCGAGGCCGCCCTCACCGCCTTCCAAAACCATCCGTTTTTCAAAAAGGTCGATGGCGTGCTCGACGGCAGCGCCAAGCAGACCCAGACCGCCGCGGGGATCCGCCGGGTGCTCGACTTGTGGCTCGCCGAGGGCGAGCGGCTCGAAGTCGGCACGCTCTACCGCACCACGGACCGGCGCTACACGCTCAAGAAGGTCTCGAACGCCATGAACAACTTTAGCCCGATCACCCGGGAATCCCTCTCCAACACGACCTATGGCGGCAGGGTGGCGAAGTCCTACCTCATCCCGGCGGTCTCGGCCCCCGGCAGCATGACCGTGGAGGTCGACGGGACCACCTACCGGACCGAGCTGGCCATCGGCGAGGGGCTGGATTTCTCCAGCAGCGCCGCCATCGACACCCAGCTCACGCCCGACCTGCCGGATGACGCCGTGCTCGTTTCCGTCACCGCCAACAGCCAGCCCGCCGTGACCGCGCCCGAGGCGATCAATGATGAACCGGGCTGGACCGGCGGCCAGGGCGATTCCTGGCAGTGGGATTACGTCGGAAAAAAATGGTATCCGCTCAAGCCCGGCATCTACACCCTTGCATGGAAGGACAAGAACACCGGGGAGACCTATCACATGGAGGTGACGGCCGCCTTCCCGGCGGACACCGAGACCCTTGCCTACCGCGAGGACGACCAGGGCAATTACCTCGGGACCGCACCCGCCTATGAGACGAATGTCACCTTCGACGCCACCAACGCCGCGTTCCCCGCCACCCCCGGCGCCCACTACCGTTACCTCGTCTCGCCCAGAACG
>JBILPN010000182.1:0-6841 GCA_044373865.1 Luteolibacter sp.
ATGATGCGGAGGCTGGCGGCTTTGCCGAGTTCGGCGCTGAGATCCCAGCAGATTGCTTTGCAGTTCAGTGAGTTATCGCCGGTGGCCTCGCGGATCATCTTGCCATCGACCCACAGCTGCACCGCCGCCATGCCAGGGTGCTTGCCGCCGGCGATGAGGAAGGAGAGGAACGCTTGGGTGAGCTTGAATTCAGGAGACTCCAGCATGCCGGTTGCCGCGTCTCCGCCGTGGGCCGAGCAGGCGAGTGAGCTGCCTGCGTAAGCGGTGAGGCGGCCGTTCATTCCATCGAGTCCACCGGCGGCGGGAGCCACGCCGAATGCGCTGCCGGAGACCTTCCAGTCGCCAAAGCCATCCCCTTCAAACGATTGAATGACCTGTGCGCTTGCGGTGACGGAAGCAAGGGTGAGGAGAAGTCCGCAACTTGGGAGGGCGCTCAAATTCATCGGTGAACCGATACGGTGGATTGGGTTTGGGTGTTTCATGCAATTTCAGGCAGCGGAAGCTTGATAGAGTGACAGCGTTGACGTTGTTTCCTAGGGATTTTGCATGGCATTTGCACTTCATTCAAGGCTGGCGACCGGGGCACACGAAATTGGCAGGATCGGCGCGTCACGCTTGCTATTGAAAAACCATGCGATGTTTCCATGGTTTTTGTTGGTGCCTGAGGCTGAGGGGCTTGAAGACCTGCACGAGCTTGAGCCCGAGCATTATTTTGAAGTGATGGCAGCGCTGCGGCGAGTTTCCGAGTTTGTGATGGCTCACTTTGAGGTCGAGAAACTCAACATCGGGTGCATTGGGAATCAAGTGCGGCAGTTGCATTTGCACATTGTCGGGCGGTCCTCGACCGATCCCGCGTGGCCGAAGACGGTGTGGGCGTTTGAGGAGAAAAAGCCTTATGGCGCAGAGGAAATCGCGCGGATTTCCCAAGCGGCGCGTGATTTTCTGGGGATTTCTGGATGAGTGAGGCGTGGCGCTGCGGCCGCTTCCCGAATTTGCGGGAATTTATGGCTTGGAACCGGCGGGCTCTCGCAGTGTGATGCTTGCGCAATGGCTTACCTCGACGAAAACTTCCTGCTCCACTCACCGACTGCGCGCCGACTTTTTCATGAGGTCGCCAAGGATCAGCCGATCATTGATTACCACTGCCACCTTTCGCCGCGAGAGATTGCGACGAACCACCGCTGGGAAACCATCAGCGATATTTGGTTAGGCGGTGATCATTACAAGTGGCGTTTGATGCGTGCCAATGGAGTTGATGAAAATCTCATCACGGGAGAATCCTCGCCCCGGGAGAAATTCCAAGCGTGGGCGGAGACCGTGCCCTACACCTTGCGGAATCCGATTCACCACTGGACGCATCTTGAGCTGCAACGGTATTTCGGCATTGATTTGCTGCTGTCCCCTCAAACGGCGGATGAGATTTGGGAGCGGACCAACGCCAAGCTGGCCGAGGCGGATTTCTGTGTTCACGGGCTTTTGAAACAATTCGACGTCCGCGTGGTGGGCACGACCGATGATCCGGCGGATCCCTTGGACGATCATCTGGCGATTGCCGCGTCCGACTTGCGGACTCAAGTGCTGCCGACCTTCCGCCCCGACAAGGCGCTGGCGGTGGACCGTCCGGACTTGCTGGTTCCTTGGTTGAAGAAACTTGCGGCGATTTCCCACACCGCGATTGAGCGTTTATCCGACCTCCTTGCCGCGCTGCAGAAGCGTCACGACGCGTTCCATGCGGCGGGCGGGCGCTTGTCGGACCACGGCTTGGACCGCCTGCCAGCGCTGCCGTGCACCGATGAAGAGGCGGCGGTGATCTTTGATAAAGCGCTGTCCGGCAAGCCAGCCACGCCGGAGGAGAAAGAGAAATTTTCCTTTTACCTGATGATCTTCTTCGGCCAGCTCGATGCCGCGCGTGGCTGGACCAAGCAGCTCCACCTCGGTGCCTTCCGTGGTTGCAATACGCTCATGACCAAGCGCTTGGGTCCGGATACTGGCTACGATACCATTGGTGATACCGGCCAGGGTGCGGCGCTTATCAACTACCTCG
Organism: Luteolibacter sp.; assembly: GCA_044373865.1. Taxonomy (GTDB): domain Bacteria; phylum Verrucomicrobiota; class Verrucomicrobiia; order Verrucomicrobiales; family Akkermansiaceae; genus Luteolibacter. The sequence continues at coordinate 2,045 of JBILPN010000182.1, forward strand.
ACGCCCTTGCCACTGGAGGTTCCTTGCCGAAAATCGTGATTTACAACCTCAACCCGCGTGACAACTACCTCTTCGCCTGTCTGACCGGCGTGTTCCAAGATGGCACGGTGCCGGGCAAAATTCAGTTTGGCTCCGGTTGGTGGTTTTTGGATCAGAAAGATGGGATGGAGCTTCAGTTGAACGCGCTTTCCGCGACTGGTTTGCTCTCGCGTTTTGTCGGCATGTTGACTGATTCTCGCTCGTTCCTCTCGTTCCCGCGCCACGAGTATTTCCGCCGGATTTTTTGCAATTTGATTGGCGGAGAGGCCGACCGCGGCGAGCTGCCGGACGACTTCGAGGCCCTGTCCGAGTTGGTTCGCGCGGTCAGCTTTGGCAACGCGCAGCGCCATTTCGGCTTTGATGTATGAATTCACCCCAGCCCCTCGTTTTGTTTTTATGATTCTTCATCGCACGCTCCTGCCCTTCTTTCTGCTGACCGCATCCCTGCCGGCAGTGCCGCTCTTTATCGGGACCAACACCTCGAAAAACCCGGCAAGCAAGGGGATCTATCGGGCTGATTTCGATCCGGAGAGCGGCAAGCTCACGGTTCCCGAATTGGCGGCCGAGTATCAGAATCCAGGGTTTCTGGCCCTGCACCCGAAGCGCGGCGTATTGTATGCGAGCGGGGTGCCGAAGAAGGCATTTCCGGATGGCAGCGGGTCGGTCGCCGCATTTGGGATTGGCGAGAGCGGCTTGAAGTTTCTGGGCGAGGCGTCGAGTGGTGGCAAAAACGCGTGCCATCTCGCTGTGGATGCAAGCGGCAGCACCGTCGCCGTTGCAAATTACGGCGATGGGAAAATCGCCACCATCCAGCTGGATCCAAACGGCGTTCCGGGTGCGCTGGTTGCGTCGATTTCCAACCAAGGCAGTGGCCCGAATCCGTCGCGTCAAGAGGGGCCACATGCCCATGGAGTTTACTTTGACGCCGAGAACCGTCACCTCCTCGTGCCGGATCTTGGGCTGGACCGGGTTCTGATTTACCCCTTCGAAGCAGCGACCTCACAGCTTGGTGCCGCGCTACCGCCGCTCGTCACGGCTGCCGGAGCCGGGCCGCGACACCTCGCGTTTTCCCCGGATCACAAGCATGTTTATGTCATCAACGAGCTCGATAACACGCTGCTTGCTGCCGAGTATGACAAGGGCAATTTCAAGCCGCTCAGCGCCGTTCCGACCCTGCCAGCAGATTTCCAAGGCGTGAATACCACGGCGGAGGTCGAGGTGCACCCGAATGGCCGCTTCGTCTATGGGTCCAACCGTGGCCATGACTCGATCGTTGTTTATCAACGGGATCCAGCGACAGGAGCGCTGAAATGGGTGCAGCATGTCGCCTGTGGGGGGAAGACTCCGCGGCATTTTAAGATTGATCCAAGTGGCAAGTGGCTGCTGTGCGCGCACCAGGATTCCAACACGATTTCCGTTCATTCGCTGGATCCGCAGAGCGGACGCTTGGGTGCTGCATCGGCTGCGGTTGAGGCCCCAGCGCCGATTTGCCTGCTATTCGTCGAGTGAGCGGCGCGACGTGACCGTGATATTTTCCTGAAAATGATGAATAAAGCTCCGGGTTCCCCGTCCAAGATCGTGCTGGAGCCTGTTGGTTCTGACGCACCGGACGCGACATTGAGTGATCCGGACGAGGATTTCCGCCTGGTTGCGCTGGCGCAGCAAGGGGACATGAAATCCTACGACGCGTTGGTGACCCGGCATCGGGGGAAAATTTACGCCATGATTCGAAACATGATTCACCAGGAAGCCGATGCTTGGGATCTCTCGCAGGAGGTCTTCATCAAAGCGTGGCATGCCTTGCCGCGCTTTGAAGCCAAGGCGCGGTTCTCGACGTGGATTTACCGCATCGCGCACAACACGGTTTACGATTGGGTGCGGAAGCGGAAAATCGAGAGCGTCGGTGAGTTGAATGACGAGATTTTCGAGCGGGAGCGAATTGATGCGTCTTCCATGACCACCCCGTTCGGTGCCGAGGCCCCGGACGACTCGCTGTCCTCGTCTGAGTTGCGGGTGAAAATCGAGGTCGCGTTGGGAAAACTTTCACCTGAGCACCGCGAGGTTGTGGTGCTTAAAGATGTGCAAGGCCTTTCGTATAAAGAGATTGCAGAAGTCATGTCCTGCACCTTGGGCACCGTCATGAGTCGCCTGTATTATGCGCGTCAGAAACTCCAAGCATTGCTAAAAGATGAATATGAATCCCGATGAAGCCAAGCTGGCCCTGTGGCTGGATGATGAGTTGACCGGTGAGGATCTCGCCGCAATGGAGGCGTGGGCGGTGGACCAGCCCGACCGCTTGGCGGCGCGCGAGGAGGTCCGGCGTTGGCGCGGCCTGATCAACGAGAGCCTTCCGGCGAGCGAGGAGCCGCCGTATCCGGATTTTTTCAACAAGCGAGTGTTGCAGGCGATTCACGAGTCCGCGCCACGCCGGGAAATTCCCGTGGTGGCCAAGCGAGTTTCTTGGGCATCGTGGTTCACACCGCTTGCCGCCTGTGCCGGGATGGCTCTGGCGTTTTGGGTTGGAACGCAGACGCGCAAGCCGCCGGAATACAATGTTGCGGGAGCGCCCAAGGCAATCATCATCGAGCCCGCAGTTTACACTCCCGAGCGTGGGGTGAATGCCGAGTGGTTCGCCAGTCATGAGGCGGCGGCGACGGTGATCGTTCTCAATGGGGTGGCGGCGATTCCTGACACGATGGATTTTTCTGCAACGGCGGCGGTGCCGAGCTCAAGCGAGCGGGATTCGACAGCGGGCATGGATTTTGAACTCGAACTGCGTTCTGGCTCATGAGGTGGATTTTTCAGCGAGTTTTCCCGTGGGTGGCCGTGATTTTGTCCGTGCTGGTGCTGCCCGGCCTGTCCCAAGAGGACCCGGGGCGGGCGGCGATTGGGCAAGTCCGAGTGACGGTTTACCACGGGACGGATGGCGATCCTGCGGTGGCAGGGCCGCGCGCGGAGCCGGTGAGCGGTGAAATTCAAGAACGCCTGCGCAACGAGCAGCGCCTGCGCTTCAAGGAATACCGGGTCTTGGGGGCGGATGTGCAAGCCTTGCTGCGGAGTTATGAGAACTGGGCGCAGCCATTGAAACCCTCAGATGAGGTGCTCGTCCGATTCGAAGCGCGGAGCCGGCCGACCAAGAAGTCCACGGGGCTGGGCTTGGAGCTTTGGCTGAGCCGCAAGAAGATTCTAAAGACGGACGCGGTCTTGGAGGGGGATCGGCCGCTGTTCATTCTGGGGCCGGAATGGCGTGGCGGGCGCTTGATCATTGCAGTCGCCCTTGCACCGAAACCTTAAGTGCGCATCATTGCTTAATGAAATTTTCCTTACTGATGAGTTTGTTGCTCAGCGGACTCGTGCACGCGGCAGGGCTTGAGTTTGACTCGATGTTGCAAGACGTCCACGCGCCTGCGGATGCCGCCACCGTCACTGCGGATTTTAAATTCACCAACAAGGGCGACAAGCCGGTCACCATTGCCAAGAGCGATCCGGGCTGCTCGTGCCTCAGCGTCCAAGTTTCCGGCGGCAAGCTCAAGTATGCACCCGGCGAGTCCGGGGTGGTCCGGGCGACTTTTGAAATGGGAAATTTCTCGGGCACGGTCGATAAGGTGATCGCGCTGTGGCTCGACAACGACCGCCCGGACAAGCCGTCGAAATCGCTGGTTGTGCGAGTCCATATTCCAGTGCTCGTCGCGCTGGAGCCCAAGACGGTGCGCTGGGATATTGGCGGGAAGCCGGACCCGCAGGTCATTCAGATCCGCATGGCCGAGGGTGAGACCATCCATGTCACTGGCGTGAAATCCTCGTCATCGAGTTTTTCCTTTGATTTGAAAGAGGTGGAGAAGGGGCGGAAATACGACTTGCACGTCACGCCGCTGAGCATCGAGACGCCTGGCATGGCTGTGGTGCGGATCGAGACGGATTGCAAGGTCACGCGTCACCGGATTCAGCAAGCCTTCGCGGTGGTTGCGAGGCCAGCCAAGGAAGTTCCCGCCGCCAAGCCATGAACGCGCTGTTGCAACTTGCCTGCGTTGTCGGCCTTGCGGGGATGGGTGCCGGGCTGACGTATTGGGTGAAAGGCCCGCCAGCGCGGACCTTCGTCTGTGACCCCGCCACCTTGAAGCCGGATGAAATTTGCTTGGAGCAAATCCCGCCCGAGTCGGGGGTTTTGTGGATTGACGCGAGGTCCAGAGCGGATTGGCAGCGCGATGGAATGCCGGGTTCCTTGTTGTGGAATCTCGATCCAAGCGAGGATCTGCAAGCATTTGAAGCGGAGGCCGCCATGCGGATTTTGGAGGCATCGCAAGTGATTGTCTATTGTGGCGATGAGAATTGTGGAGTGAGTCGGCAAGTGGCGGGACAGATCGAGCGGCTCGGGATGGGCGCGCAAGTGCGGGTCTTGAGCGGCGGTTGGCGCGCCCTTCGCGAGGCCGGGCGAATCCCGTAAATGGAATCCGCGCGATTTGTTTGGAAAATTCTCGGCTTGGGAATCACGCGATCTTGGCGAGGAAATCGGCTAGACTGGTGGCCATGATCGACTCGGAGAGCGGATAGGTATCACCCTCGGGAATGATGCAGTATCCCCGGATAGCTTGCCGAGTCTCCATGCTTGTAGTCATACTGGCAGATAGATTACTGTTGTACTTTGGCGTTATGCCGATTTGGACATCCGCGGACATCCGCCTGATTGTCACCCCCCACCTCCTCCGGGTTAGAAATTTGAGGGTATCCATGCACAGCCATTGATCTCTCAGTTTTTTC
>JBILPN010000183.1:0-6757 GCA_044373865.1 Luteolibacter sp.
ACGGCAGTCACAGATGCCACGGTTGACGTCCCACCCAACGTCATGAACGACGCTGGCGACAAAATGGCGACAACCTGCGGAGGATTCACTTCCAAACGCCGAGGCAAAAAGGCAGGCCCCTTTTTCAAGGTCAAATCGGGCTCCGCTGTGGTGCCAATCTACCGCACGGAATCCAAGGGACGGATTCGCTTCATCGTGAGTTTCTACCGGGACGGCCGCCGGATGCGGAAAATGTTCAACGATCTGGATGCCGCCAAAAAGGAGGCCTTGTTCGTGGCGCAGCGAATTCAATCCGGGATGCAGCATGTGACGGACCTCAAGCCGCACGAGCGCGACAGCTACAAAGCGGCGGAGACCCTGCTGGAAAAGCTCGGGATTCCCCTCTACGCCGCCGTGGAGGATTACGTCCGCGCCCGCACCCTGGCCGGAAGTGAGTCGCTGTCGGTGATGGCCACCGAATACGGGAAGATGTTCGGCAACATTGTGCGCCGCGCCACGGTCCCGGAGGTGGTGGCCGAACTGCTCAAGATCCGCGAACAGGACGGGGCGAGCACCAAGTATCTCGGCCAGCTCCGCACCACGCTGAATCGCCTCGCGGCCAAGTTCCCCGGGCCGATTCTCGAAGTGACCGGACCGGATGTGGACGCTTGGTTGCGGTCGTTGGACATCGTGGCGACCACGCGCAATTCGATGCTCCGCTGTATCAAGGTGCTCTTCTCCTTCGCCAAGGCTCAGAACTACCTGCCGGACGAGAAGACCACGGCTGTTGAATCTATCCCGCAGGTGCGTGTAAAACTCGATGACGTGACGATCTTCACCCCCGAGGAGATGACGAGGCTGCTTCACCACGCGCCGCCCCATATCGTGCCCATCCTCGCCATCGGGGCGTTCGCCGGAATCCGCATGGCGGAACTCAACCGGCTCGACTGGAAAGCGGTGGATCTGGAACGCCGGATCATCGAGATTCGTGTCGGCCAAGCCAAGACGGCCTCCCGCCGTGTCATCCCCATCAGCGACAACCTCGCCGCCTGGCTGATACCCCTTGAGAAGAAGGGGAAAATTGTCCGGACCAATGAACTGCAAACCCACGTGCCTGCACTGGCCCGCGCTCTCAAAATGGAGTGGCCGCGCAACGTGCTTCGGGATTCATTCATCAGTTACCGGATCGCCATCGTCCAGAGTGCGGATCAGGTGGCGCTCGAAGCTGGCAACTCGCCTTCGATGATCTTCAAACACTACCGGGAGCTGACTACCCCCGAGGTCGCTGAGAAGCGGTTCGCCATTCTACCCAAGGACAGCCAGTGGGAAAACACCCTCACCTATGATCGCAAGAAGCGGCGTGTGATCCTCAACGGCGCGGAGGTCAAGTGATCCCGTTCAATCCGCGCGCCAACGATGCCTAACTCACGCGGAATGGTTTTGTGTGGGCGGGTCATATTGCCATCCCTTGTGCGGCTGGAACGTGGTCCTACGCGGCACCAAACGCAAAATCCGGGGCTGGGGATGAAGTCCCTTCACCCGCACCCAAAAAAACCGCCGCATAAAAAGTCTTGGCAAAGTGGTTAGGGAAAGTTAGGCTGCCAGCAGTTAATGCATCCGTGAAATCTTCAGAAACAGCCGATCATCGAGTTAGCCTTGGATCTTTTGTCACCGGTACATCGCCCTCAGACACACCGAAACACCTCTTCCACCCCCATTTCCCCGCCCTCCGGTTCGGACCAATGGCTCTTTCAGGGGCCGCCCGCGGAAGCAAATTCCTAGCAATAATGACAATAAACGATAGCCCACTGGGAGAAGGTGACATTCCTGATCAGAGCAAGATCGGAGCACACTTGGAAAAATCACCTATCTCAAGACAAGACCTCGATTTGATCCTGAAGCATACCCAGGATGGCACGCTCTTGAACGTTACCCTGCATCCCTGGCACAAGGGGTGTGATCGCGAAGTATTGGGGGAAGGAGACCTTTCGGATGTGGGATATGCAGTCGAGAGTTGGTACTACGACGAATTGGGGCGGGAGCTGTGCAGCCACCCTCATACATCCCTGAACATTACCCCGAGGATCGAGGAGGCCGGACTCGTCCTTGAGTGTGATCTGTCGAACGAAGAGACCTCCGAAGAATGGGACGAATCGGAGCTGAATGAACTGGTCCACAGTCTTCTTCCCCAAAAGAAACAAAGCACCATTGAATCGAGCAACCTGATGGTTCAGGTCGATATCAGCACGTCCGACGGCAAGGGGGTGATCGATAGTCTCAATGTTTATGATCTTGAGGCAAAAAACACCAAGGACCTTGCTCCTTTGATCCGCAAAGAGGCAAGGCAGAAGATTGCCGACTGGATTGCTTCATGGGTTAAGGAACATCAGAGTCCGATCGAGGGATTTTGGTGTCAGGTGGATGGAAGTGAGCTCAAGGTACATACCTCAGAGACACTCGAATTTATTGTTGAGCCGGATGACATGCCATGAGTATTCTGGTTGATCATCAGAGGGGCGAAGTGATCCGTGAAATGGCTACCCGTTTTACGGGACTACGAAGGATATTCCCCACATTGACCGCTCCTTCTTTTGCTCTCTCTCTGAAGCGGTGTTGGCGGATACTCGAGGGTCAGGTTACCAAGGGATTCATTCTGGAACGAACACCGGAGGAGCGCTTCCGGGAATATGGATCGACGGAATTGATGATCGCCATCCATCCGGAGCATCGCCGACAAGGAATCGCCACAGAGGCGCTGAACCTTTTGGTCAATAATCTCGATAATACGTTCCTTCTGGTCAGTCCCCGAAACATTGCGGCTTTTTCCTTGTTCTCCGGAATCAGGGGGCTGGCTCACGTTCAGGACCGTCCGGATGCTCGAGTCTTTATCGTGAGGGGACATGCGGAGGAGTGAGAGGGGCTATAACTTGATCAACCAATGCCATCCTACCTCCCTTCCCACTATCCCCAGAGGGTCAGACCGAATCGGCGAAGGCGTCCTGCACCCACTGCCCGACAGCTCTGTGCACGTCTCTTCCTCGTTCTGCTGGGACTCTTTATCCTGATCGCGATTCTGATGCCCCCCCCACTGTTCCCCGCCCTCCGGTCCGGCCAATGGCTCTTTCTGGAGCCTCCCGCAGAAAGCAAATTGCTAACAGCAAGATTTCAGAATATGAACTGAACCTGAACCGACTCATATGGCAAAACAATACGCAGTAATAATCGATGATGCGAAGAATAACGAAGAAGAAGTAAAATGCTTTAAGATTATGAAGTATGAACTTCTGGACCTTCCAGACGGGATGATGATCGCCATCCCTCCAGACGCTACTGAGGACATCAGGATTGCCGCTCAAGAAGCTCAGAATGGCAACTACGAAGCATTGATGAGAGCAACCGGAGGAGTTTGAACCGACTCCTATTCTCTCGCCCTCCGGTCCGACTCAGTGGCTCTTTCATGGGCCTTCCGCAGAAAGCAAATTACTTTCATTCAAATAGATTAACTTTAGTTATGTCAAAAAAATTCTACGAAATAGCATCTGCTGACGATGGTGAAATTGGTTCCGAACTGCTTGATTGGAGCGGCTTGTCGCAGCTATGGGAAACCGAAAGACTTGGGGATTATTATTCCTTTCTCAACGATGTGGCAATGAAGTGTGATTATATCGATTTAAATACTGAGCAGTGGGGTGGTGATGCCCCAGGGCTCTCCGGTGTTTGGTATAACGCTTCCACGAAAGATTCAGATAAGCTTCGCAAAGAAATGAAGGCCATTGCGTTCAATCTGATCGCACAGAAAAATTCTCAAAAAATTTAGATTGGAACTTATCGATTCGTTGTTCGATCTTGGCCCTAAAGTATGATGTTATGAACAATCTCTTATTTTCCCAACCTCCGGTCCGACCCAATGGCTCTCTTAGGGGGCATCTCGCAGACAGCAAATTACTAGTAGCAATTAAATGAATCTTTCCCAAGAACAAATTAGCTCGATAGATTGTTGGTATTCGCAGGTTCCAAAAAAGAAAGCCAACTTAACTGAGGTTCAAAAGATTTTAGATCTGGAGGAAGGATCTTTTGCCGGAGACGATTACGAACTCGACGGCCAATTCGCTTTTCCTGCGGATAAAGCAGACTTTGACCCAGAATACATTGAGTATGAACTTGATCCAGATCGCTACGAAGTCCTCAGCGAAGGTCAGCCACCTACGGACGAAGAGCTGGAACTATGGAAAAAGAAGAAAGAGTCCCTCATATTTGAGGAGGATGACGGCTGGTTTCACTTCTACATCTGGCGAGTAGACCTGCCTGATAAGACGATCTACTTCCTTTCTCTTCATGGGGATGGCGGTATTCTCGATTACTTTTATGGCCCTTTTACAAGTCAGGAGGACGCGCTCAAGGGGGCAGCCAACATCGAGATGAATCCACGTCCATAAGTATCTACGAACACCATCAATCAAACCTCGGCGATCCCCATGGAAACTGGTTGGTGCCCCCCTTTTCCTCGCCATTCGGTCCAATGGTTCTCTTAGGGGCTCCCTGCGGACAGTAAATTACTAGCAAGCCTTGGGTGGATTGTAATCCGCACCTGTTTCCTTGGCGTAATCCGCAGCAACTTTGCGTGCTGCTTCATTGGGACCAAAGGTGATTCTTCCCAGTCCCGGGAACTTTACGGTTGCGGGTAATCCCTCGAGAGGGATGCTCGAATCACCGGGGCGATTCGATGGTTGAACCCGCTCAGCGCTTCCAGATAGTCCTCCTTGTCCTCGAAGTCCTGCTCCTTGGGTTTCTGGTCCGCCAGTGCCTGTGCCACCGGGTTGAGCTTGTATGTCTGTTTGTTGATTTCCATCAGGTATTTACTGACTCTGATTAATGCTGGTTCCCGGTGCAAGCCCATTTTCGCCGATAGGTTCTTAGGGTATACCATTCTGCTAGCCAAAACTTTCTGATGGCACCGCACGACGGTTGCTGTTCTCGTCCTTGGTCGGAGTGTGTGCATATCGATGGGGTCCCCGACATCGCCACCAGCCCCCAATTTGCACGCTCTCCGACCCAATAGCTCTTTCATCAGGCTCTCGTGCAGTCTCCTGCATTGGCAACGTGCCGCTCAGCTCTTGAAGCTGGAGTTCGGTTTACCGTCGTCGAGCAGGTCGCCGATGCGGTTCACCGTGTCCTTGAGGAGGGATGCGGTTGCGAACACGAGCACCCCGACTGCTGGATCAACGAATGGGATGACGTTGAGTGCGGAGACGAGTCCGGCGAGTTTCCCGACGTAGGTGAGGTATTTGAGTGTTTTCATTGCGACCAGGGCGGGGTGTCAACGACGGCGAAGTTTCTTTACCATGCTCACGAGCGACATGATGCCCACGAGCAGGCCGACGCCGAGTAACGCCACTCGCAGGTGCCATTCTAGCTGCTCTTGATAGCACGTGATGACTCCCACCATCGGCGAGGCGATGCCGACGAAGGCTTTCATGACAAAGTCGAGGTCGATGTCGATTGGCGGGCGCATGGTTAGCTTGGCGTGTCAATCGTGCGGGTCATCGTGACTGTGGCGGTGCCGTCTTCGTGGAAGATGACTTCGCTCGGCATTTCGCGGTCTTCGGGTGAGAGCAGATCGTCGAGGGAAATCCCGGAAAGTTCCGCGATTTCAGCAATGTGTCGGACGCTCTCCGAGGCGGCTTGGAAGTAGGTGACAGCGTTGGTTCCTAGTGCCTCGATGATGTCAGCCGGGCTTGCATCCGGATTCCTCCAGACGGTGTCGAAGCACGATTTGTGGAACTGAATGCGCCGGTCGGATTCCTGGTTCGCTGCGGCGAGGAGCGAGGTGGCAATCAGAGTGGCTGGCGGGGTGGTGTCGGTGACTTGAAACATGGCTTTATTGATAGAGTGGGATTTTGAATAGAGTTCCGTTGATTCGCGCTTCCAGCCAACCCACCGGAGTAGTTGGATTGGCTGGAGCTGTGACGGTGTGAGTGATTCCGTGGTTTGTGGCGTTGTAGGTGACTCCAGTGGTCCCTCCTTTGATGGCGGCACTGGCAGCACCGATGGCAAGTTCACCGTCGCTTTGGGTGGTGGCCCGGTAGCCCAGTGCGATGGACTGGGACCTTGAATCCACGTTCACGCCGGCCGCGTTGCCGAGCAGTGTGTTGTTCTTTCCCTGAGTGAGGTTAGCTTGACCGACAACATTGGCGTGCCCCGTCCTAAAACCAATTCCGGTGTTTCCAGCTCCCACGGTGACGTAGCGGAGAGCACCATTTCCGAGAGCCGAGTTCTGACCCACGGTGGTCAGGTTTTGCAGAGCTTCCATTCCGAGAGCCGCGTTGCTCATCCCCTGCGTGCAGTTCTGGAGTGATGCTGATCCGACTGCCGCATTGTAGCTGCCGAAGGTGATGGAGGACAAGGCAGAGTGGCCTATTCCGGTGTTGTCGAGGCCTGTGCTGCAGGCATTCAGTGCATTGCGCCCGATGGCGGTGTTTCGAGCGCCACTTGTTAAGGATGCCAAGGCCTCGCTGCCCACGCCCACGTTGTTGATCGCAGTGGATTGGAGGCCTGGCGGAATCAGGCTTTGAAGAAACACGTTGGATCGCACGTCTCCGGTCATCACGAGGCCGGCAGCGGATACCGTGGTGTTTGAGCTGATCGATCCGGAAGTTGCGACGTTGGCAGCACTCACGGAAGATCCGTAGAAGGACCCGGACACTGAAAATGATCCGGCGACGGACATGGATCCCGCGAACGATGCCGAGTTATAGCCGGGAGCGAATGCACCGAATGT
>JBILPN010000184.1:0-6716 GCA_044373865.1 Luteolibacter sp.
ATCGCCGCGACTCCTGAAGTGGAGATTGTCGCGGGCAAACTCGGGCGTTTTGAAACCGCGACTGATCCCGCGCCGCCTGAGATGTTGGAAACCACCATCATGCTCAAGCCGGAATATCTACCTAACGGACTATTTGGAGTGAAGCGCAATCCGGCGTGGCGCGAGGGCATGACGATGGAAAAACTCAAAGCCGAGCTGACCGAGAAAATGAAAGAAGTCCCCGGCTATGTCCCTGCATTTTTACAACCGATCGAGAACCGCATCCTGATGCTCTACACTGGGATCCGCGCGCAGGTCGGCGTGAAGATCTATGGTGACAATCTCGACGCCATTCAGCGCAAGGCCTTCGAGATTGAAAAACTCATCAACGAAGTCCCGGGTGCGGCTGGTGTCTCCCCATCACGCGTGCAAGGGAAACCCTATCTGAATATTGAGGTCGATCGTGTGGCCATGGCTCGCTACGGGCTCAGCGCGAAGGAGGTGCTGGATGCAGTGGAAATCTCTATCGGTGGGAAGAATGTCAGCACCACCATTGAAGGTCGCCAGCGGTTCCCCATCCAGATTCGTGTTGAGCGCGGGGAGAGGGATGATATTGAGAAACTCAGCCGCATTCTTGTTGCGGCGGGAACAGGTGCAATCGGACCGAGTGGGGAAATGGGGGCGATGGGTCAAGAGTCTAGCGGCACTTCTTACGTCCCGCTCGGGATGCTTGCGAAGATCACCCGCAGCATCGGTGCCAATGAAATTGCGTCGGAGAATGGCAAGCTGCGCAGCTATGTGCAGGCCAACGTTCAGGACCGCGACCTTGGCGGCTTCGTCGAGGAAATTGAGGCGAAGCTTCAAACTGTCAACTGGGAAGGAATGACCTACAAGATGACCGGAGAATACGAAAATCAGCGCCGATTCACCAAGACCATGTGGCTGATTTTTCCGCTGGTGATGATGATCATCTTCGTTCTGTTATTCATGGTGTTTCGCAGCGGGATGGAGGCGGCCCATGTCATGCTCGCCGTGCCTTTCGCGCTCAGCGGCGGCGTGTTACTTCAAAAAATGTTAGGTTATCGCTTCAACGGAGCGGTGTGGGTCGGTTACATCGCGCTGTTCGGGACGGCCGTGCAAACCGGGGTGGTGATGGTTGTTTATCTCGAAGAAGCCGTGAAAGAACGGATGGCCAAACTTGGGTCCGCTTTCACTCGTGCCGACCTCGTGCAGGCGGTCAAAGATGGCGCAAAACTCCGCCTGCGACCGAAGGTCATGACCGTTGCCACCACCGTTGCCAGTCTCATGCCGATCATGTGGAGCACCCGTCAGGGCGCGGAGGTCATGAAGCCGTTAGCAACTCCCGTCATTGGTGGCATGGTCTCCAGCTTGGTTCATATCCTCATCGTCACCCCGGTGATTTTTCTATGGCTGCACGAGCGGAAGCTGCGGAAAGCCCTAGCTCAGAAATCTTCCATGCCCGAGGATTCAGACTCGGCGAAATGAACGGGGAGAGTGATTGGGTGGAAAGAACAAACAGGCTTGAAATTCGCGTTTCTCCGCTTTGGCCTAGTTGTTTTTTGACTGCGCTTTGAGTTTTTGCCTTGGCCTGTTTTTATTGGGAGCAAGGCCTTCAAATACCGGCGCGATCAGTTGTGCATCCCATGCCAAGCGCAGTTCATTCAGTCCTTGAAGATCTTTGGATCGGCTAGGAGAAAGGTCTTCGGTTTCGCCGATGTTTTCCCGGAGATTGAAGAATTTTGCGGTGCCGGATTTTGATTCGATCAAGAGTTTATGATCGCCGCTCCTTACGGCATATCCACCTTTGTCGAACATGCGGAAGTAAATTGCAGAGTGGGGGGCCGCCGGGTTCTGGCCGGTGAGATAGGGGATAAGATTGACTCCGTCGAGCGGGCGCTGCGGATCGATGGGGGCATTTGCCAGTGCGGTGATGCTAGCGAAGATGTCGAGCGAGATGACTGGATTTCGATAGACAAGGCCTTTGGGGATGCGCGCTGGCCATTGCATGGCGAAAGGCACACGGATGCCACCCTCCCAGAGGCTGCCTTTTTCTCCCGCCAAGGGTGTGTTGTTGGAAGAATTGCTGCTGGTGGCGCCGCCGTTGTCTGATAGGAAAACGACCATCGTGTTTTGATCGATTCCGAGTTCCTGGAGTTTTGCTAGAACTTGGCCGACACCATCATCGACTGCGCTAACCATCGCTGCGTAAGTCCGTCGGTTTTTGTTTTTGATTTCTGCGAAGCGCGCCAAGTATTTCTCGCTTGCTTGGAGGGGAGCATGAGGCGCGTTGTAGGCGAGGTAGAGAAAAAACCGCTCGCTTTTGTGTCGTTCGATGAAGCGGACCGCTTCATTCGAGAATTCGTCCGTGAGATAGTCGGTGGTTTTGACCGGGCTTTGGTTGCGCATGATCCATAGCCGGTAGGTGTCACTTTCCGATTTGGCTTGGTGGGTTTCTTTCAAAGTGAGTTCCTCTGGGAAGTAGCGGTGGCCGCCGCCCAAGTGTCCGAAAAATTCGGTGAAGCCGCGCTTGAGCGGGTGAAGATCCGGATGAGAGCCGAGGTGCCACTTGCCGATGATCCCAGATTTGTAGCCCACTTTTCCCAAAGCCTCAGCGAGACTTGTTTCTGACAAGGGCAGACCGCTTTTTGGATCATGGGGGGCCCACCTTGGGTTGCGTTCGAAGCCAAAGCGCTGTTGGTATCTGCCGGTTAGGAAGCCGGCTCGACTGGGGGAGCAGACGGAATAAGAGACATAGCCATCGGTGAACCTCACACCACGGTTCGCAATCGAGTCGATGTGTGGAGTCGGGATGTCTTTGCAACCGTTGAATCCGACGTCCGCGTATCCTTGGTCATCGGTCATGATGACGATCAGATTGGGTGGATTTTCCTGGGCTGCGTGGCTGGTGTGAAGCGTGCAGGTGATGACTGCGGCAAAGAGCAGGGATTTCATGGGTTATGGGTTATTTCGCTGGGGTTCTGATACGCAGGAGTGCGCGCGGTTCACGAGAGGAAAATGGGTTTTGAGTTTGATTGTGCGGGGGAGAGCATGGAAGAATCGCCTGAGTGACCGCATATTTCAATTCGTTTCAGAGTTTCAGGCGGGCTTGGTGCGTCGTTGCGCTGGTTTCGTATGTCATGACGGGTTGCTTGTTTGCAGGGGTGGGGACTCCGAATGGGACACCTCGCTTCATGGTCGATGTATGGACGGCGGATGATGGGTTGCCGAGCAGTGCGGTGACTCGCTTGGCGCAGACTGCGGATGGTTACTTGTGGATTGGCACGCATAAAGGCGGCTTGGTGCGTTTTGACGGAACGGAATTCAGTCGGCCGACTCACACCGCCTTGCCAGCCTTGCCAGCGCGTGAAGTGACCATGATGGAGGTGGATTCCGCGGGGACCATGTGGGTGGAGCAGGAGGGGCCGTATCGGTTGATATCGTATCAGGATGGTCGTTTTTCAAATCGCTATCAGCCGCCAAAAGTTCCGTTGGTGCATGTCAATGGAGTGGTTTCGAGCACGCGAGATGAAGTATTGGTTTTAACCATTGACGGCAGAATTGCAAAGATTTCCGAGAGAGAGGGACGCGAAGAGATGGAGTTGCTAAGCCTGCCACTTCAGTTGGCGCTGAGGACCGGATGCATGACGGCTGGTGGGAAGATATGGCTGCGGTCCGTGGCGGGTGCTTTTGGTGCATTGGAGGATGGCAAATTTGTTCCGTGGTCGGTGGGTGAGGGCGGGAGGAATGTTCAGGTTCTAACGATGAATGTTGGCCCGGACGGTCGTTTGTGGTTGGGGACGACCGATGGTTTGGTGGTTTTTGAGAAGGGGGAATTCCGGCAAGTTGCGCCGACCGGAGCGGAGTTGGCATCGCCAGTTTTGCAGATTGCTTTTTCTGGAGATGGAGGGATGTGGGTAAGGACTAAGGAGGCGCTGATGAAAGAGTTAGACGGGCGTTGGGTGGTGAAAGTTGAGCCATGGGGAGGTCAGCCTGGGCCCTTGCACGTGAATTTCCCATTGCATGGGGATGCGAGTGGCGGGGTGTGGCTGCCAGAGGCCGGGCGTGGTTTGTGGCATGTCGATTTGAAGGGGAATTTGGTGAGCATTGGGCCGACGGAGGGCCTGCCGGGGACCTTGGTGAGCTCGTGGTTGCAGGACCGGGAAGGTGGGATTTGGGTAGGAACTCCGGGTGGCTTGGCGCGTTTGCGTCCGCAGTTGTTTGAAGTGGTGGGAGCGGCGCAGGGCTTGCGTCAAGCGGTGGTGCGGTCGATCGCGGAGGATGCCGATGGCCGAATTTGGCTGAGTTCGGCGGATGGATTGACGCAGTGGAAAAATGGGATTTGCGAGGAAGTTCGTTTGCCTTCCCCGTTAGGAGGTGCTCCGCTAACCGATGTTTTGGCGGTCGCATCCAGAACGGGAGATCCCAATTGGCTGTGGTTAGGAACCGTTGGCGGTGGCGCCTTCCAGTGGAAGGATGGAGTGGTTTCCAATCCGTTTCCTGCTCGCCGTGTCGGGTTGGCGGTGCGGGCCGTTTATCCGGACAAGCAGGGCGGGGTTTGGTTTGGCGGTGAGTTTGGACTCTTTCGCTGGCAGGATGGCAAGCTGCGACAGTTTGGACGGGCTGAGGGGCTCAATCCCGGGCATATTTTTGACATTCGTGAGGGAGAAAATGGTGATGTGTGGTTTGGCAATGCGGGGGCGCATTTGACGCGCTATCGGGACGGGCGTTTTGAAAATTGGTTGATCGGAGATTTGTTGGACATGCTCGTCTATGCAGTGCTGCCGGATGGGGACGATGCTGTTTGGTTAGGTAGCGGGGGGGGCGGTTTGTTGCGGTGGCGGGATGGGAAGTTTTTCAGATACACACGCGAGCATGGCTTGCCGTCGGATTCGGTGACCCAGTTGTTGGATGATGGCCTTGGATTTTTGTGGGGTGGCACACGGCACGGAATTTTTCGGGTTGAGAAACAGGCCTTGCATGAAGTGGCGGCAGGCTTGGCCAATAGTGCTGAGTTCACGCTCTATGGGCGTGGTGACGGGCTACCTTCTAACGAGTGCTCTGGCGGCTTGCAGCCTGCCGCGCTGCGCGCGAGCGATGGTCGATTGTGGTTTTCCACCGTTCGTGGGGCGGTCGCAGTTGATCCGGCCGCGGTGAAGTCGAATGGCTCTTCGCCGCCTGTTCGGATCGAAGAAGTTCGGCTGGACGGCTTAATGTTAGCATCAGAAGCGGCGAAGATTGGGGAGAATTACCGATTGCCACCCGGACCGCATACGCTGGAATTTCGGTTTACGGGATTGACCTTGTCAGCACCGGAGAAAGTGCGTTTCCGCTGGCGGATGAGCGGGGTGGATGAGGCCTGGGTGGAAGGTGGCTTTCAAAGGTCGGTGAGTTATGGCGGCATGTTGCCGGGGGACTATCATTTTGAGGTGCGTGCATGCAGTCAGGATGGGGTTTGGAATCGCGATGGAGCGGTTTTCCGGTTCTCGATTGCACCGCGGTTCTGGGAGCGCCGTTCATTTCAATTTGGCAGTGTGTTAGGGGTTGTGATTCTCGCGGCAGGCCTAGTTTCGGTTTTGCAAAAGCGGAAATATCGCGTGCGAGTTGCGCGCTTGGAAGCACGACGCGCCTTGGAGGCGGAGCGCACCCGGATTGCCAGAGATCTGCATGATGATTTGGGAGCCGGGCTTGCGCAGATCAACATTTCCAGTGGGCTTGTGGCGACCGAGGGAATCGATCCGCGATACATTCCGCCCTTGTTGCAGGGCATTGGGACTCGCTCGCGCGAGCTGATTGCCGCGCTGGATGAGATCGTCTGGGCGATCAATCCCAAGAATGATACCTTGTCCTCCTTGGCGACGTATTTGTGCCAGTATTCCAAGAATTTTTTAAATCCCGCGCAGATTGGGTGCCGGCTTTCGGTTGCTTCGGATTTGCCAGATTTGCCGCTTGCGGCTGAGCAGCGGCATGGCTTGTTTTTGGCGTTTGCGGAAGCGCTGCACAACGCAGTGAGCCACTCTGGAGCGAGTGAGGTGCGAGTGTCGATTGGGTATGAGGCAGGAGTGATCCAACTTGCGGTCGCAGACAACGGTTGTGGTCTCTCTGGTGAAATTCCGGGGCCTGAGGCAGATGGGCTTGGGAACATGCAGGCGCGGTTGAGCCAGTTAGGCGGGCGCTGCACGATCGAGAGTGCGATGGGCGAAGGCACGAAGGTTGAGTTTTTCCTGCCCCTGCGCTCGTGATTTTCAAAAGCCCTGATGATTTTACGATTGACCCAGATTTCACCATGAACTCCCTTGAAGTGATGAACCCTCCAGCCCGTAAAATCCGCGTTGCCACTGTTGAAGACGACGCGCGCCTCCGCCAGAGTTTGGAGATTTTGTTAGGCAGTTCACCTTTTTGTGAATGCGTCGGAGCCTGTGGCAGTGCGGAAGAGGCGATCAAACACATTCCAGTGTGGAAGCCAGATGTGGTTTTGATGGATATTCATTTGCCCAATCGTTCCGGAGTGGAATGCACGGCTGCCTTGAAGGAGCTTTTGCCCTCGCTGCAAGTGATTATTCTAACTGCCTATGAAGATACGGAAAATTTGTTCAAAGCGCTGCGTGCGGGAGCCTGTGGATATTTGTTAAAAAGAGCACAGCCGGCGGAGATTCTTGCGGCGATTCAGGAGGTGCAAAGTGGTGGAGCGCCGATGAGCGGCGAGATCGCTAGAAAAG
>JBILPN010000185.1:0-6710 GCA_044373865.1 Luteolibacter sp.
CCAGCACCGGAACTACCTAACCAAGTCTTTGTTGAAAGAAATGGGCGATGATGCGAAGCGCAAAAACCAAGTGGTCAAAGACAACATTCTAGGGCCTAGCACCGATGGGATCGATATTGATAGTTCGCAGCGCGTGACGGTGCGCAATTGTTATATTTCTGTGAATGACGACAACATCGCGCTCAAGGGCAGCAAGGGACCGTTGGCGGATCAAGATTTGGACAGTCCGCCAGTGGAAGATATTTTGATCGAAAATTGTGAATTTGGTGACGGCAATGGCATGGTGACCTGTGGCAGCGAGGCGACTTTGATTCGCAACGTCACGGTGAGAAACTGCCGGATCACCGGCGATGCCACCTTGTTGACCCTCAAGTTGCGCCCGGACACGCCGCAGCGTTACGAGAACATCCTAATCGAGGGGATTGTGTTGGAAGGCGGGCAGGGGCGAGTTTTGAACGTTGCGCCGTGGACCCAGTTCTTCGACTTAAAAGGGCACGCACCGCCGCAGCGGCGAGTCAGCGGAGTCACGATCCGGAAGGTCCGTGGCGAGTTCTTCACCTTGGGCGCGCTCGGTGGAAATCCAGGTGACGTGCTAACCGACATCACCTTGGAAGACATCGACCTCAAGCTCAGTGAGCCAAGTTTGAAGCTTGGCAAGGTGCAGAATTTCACCGTCAAGAATGTGCGGCTCAACGGTGCGCTCTATCAGCCTAGCGTCGCTGAATAAATCAAAAAGCCCTCCCTGATCTTGAATCAAGGGAGGGCGGATGCGGAGAGCTTGGGCAGGCGAGTGCCCGTGTGGATCAATGTCTGAAGTGGCGGTGGCCGGTGAAGATCATTGCCATGCCGGCAGCGTCTGCGGCGGCGATCACCTCCGCATCGCGGACCGAACCGCCGGGCTGGATGCAGGCGGTGGCTCCGGCGTCGATGGCGGATTGAAGGCCATCCGCGAAGGGGAACATGGCGTCGGAGGCGACGATGCTGCCCTTCAGATCCAGACCTGCCTCGCGGGCCTTCCAAATTGCGATTCGAGATGAATCCACGCGGCTCATTTGGCCAGCACCAATGCCTAGCGTGCGGTCTGCGCTGGAGTAAACGATGGCGTTCGATTTCACGTGCTTCACGATGCGCCAACCGAAGCGCATGGCGCGCATTTCCGCCTCTGTGGGTGGGCGTTTCGTTACCACCTTCGACTCAAGATTGTCGAGTCCGAGGGCGCTGTGATCTCGGTCCATGACCATGATGCCACCCGGGCAGGAGCGGATCACCGGAGACTTCTTTTCAACCTTGTAGCCGTCGTTCATTTTCATGAGACGGAGATTTTTCTTCTTTTGGAGCAGCGCGCGAGCGTCTGATTCGAAGTCCGGAGCGATGATCACATCGGTGAAAATTTCTGAGATCACGCGCGCCAGTTCAAGCGTGAGCGGGCGGTTGCAAACGATCACGCCGCCGAAGGGAGCTTGGCGGTCGGTTTCGAAAGCTTTTTGCCATGCGATGCGGAGGTCTTCGTCATCTTGGCCGACACCACAAGGGTTCGTGTGCTTGAGGATGGCGACGGTGGGGCGGACGAAATCCAGGATCAGATCCGCAGCGGCCTCGATGTCGAGGATGTTGGTGTAGCTGAGTTCCTTGCCTTGGACTTGAGTGAAAAACTGGTTGAAATTCCCGTAGAGCGAGCACTTCTGGTGCGGATTGTCGCCGTAGCGAAGTTCTTGTTCGAGCGGCAGGTTGAGCGTGAAATGACGGCCGGTTCCGGTGCGGCATTGACCGAGGAAATTGGCGATTGCGCCGTCGTATTCCGAAGTGCGCAGGAAAACTTTGACCGCCAGTTGCTCGCGGAGTCCCTTGGTCGTGTCACCCTGGTTCTCCTTCATTTCCGCGATGACGCGTGAGTAGTCGGCGGGATCAACGATGACCGTGACGTGCGAGTGATTTTTCGCCGCGCTGCGGAGCATTGAAGGTCCGCCGATGTCGATGTTCTCGATGGCGTCCTCCAGCGTGACACCCGGTTTGGCGACAGTTTCCTCGAAGGGGTAAAGATTTACGACCACCAAGTCGATGGGAGGAATGTCATTGGCCTTCGCCTGAGCGAGGTGCTCTTGGTCATCGCGGCGGTGGAGGAGTCCGCCGTGGACCTTCGGGTGGAGCGTCTTGAGGCGTCCGTCGAAAAGTTCAGGGGCGCCGGTGAATTCCGAGACATCCGTGACAGGCAGGCCAGCCTCGCGGAGGGCTTTGGAAGTGCCGCCAGTGGAGAGGAGTTGGACGCCGAGATCGTGGAGTTCTTGGGCGAATGCGGCGAGGCCGGTTTTGTCGGAAACAGAGAGAAGGGCGCGTGTGATGGGCATGGAAATGACTTTCTCGAAGTTATGGTGAAGTCCGGCGTGTGCCGGGTTGGAGGCACCCCGTAACGAAGGCATCGCTCCGGAGCAAGCGCAATAGCGCGGGGCTCAGTGCGGGGCAGAGGCAGAGTGATGGGGCTTGCGCCGGGGGCGTTGAGCTGCTTTTCTGCTGGAAATATGTCTGCGATCCATCTTCCCGAGCGCTGTGGCGTGATGCTCTTGCCGGACTGCACCTTGTTTCCGCATGGTTCCTTACCCCTCTACATCTTTGAGCCGCGCTACCGCAAGATGTTGGAGGACGCCTTGGAGGGGACCTGTTTTTTTGCCGTGGCACGCTGCTTGGGTGAGGAAATTGGCGATCCTTCAGGGTATGTTGCGCCGATTGGGACTATCGGCATGGTGCGTGCGTCGCGCGAGCGGAAAGATGGCACCTCGCAGTTATTGATTCACGGGATTTTCCGGGTCCGCTTCACCGAGTGGCATGTCGGGCATGGTTATCCCTTTGCAAGCGTTGAGCCGGTGAGTTCCAGCTTTGAGCCGAAAAGCCAGGCCTTGGCAGCGGTCAAGACCTTGCGTGCGGCGGTGGAAGATGCGGTGAAAAATTTGCCGCAGGAAATTCAGACCGGCTTGTTTTCGCTGTTGGATCGAGCGGACGAGCCTGGCTTGATGACGGATTTGATTTCCCAGCAATTCATTCACGATCCAGACTTGCGGCAGCAATTGTTGGAAATGGATTCGATTAGCGATCGGATTCCGCTGATTTGCGAGTTTTTGAGGAACGCCGGCGAGTTTGGCACCGACTAAGGGCTTGCAGTCCGCTTCAGGATGAAATTTCCCCAAGTGAAAAGGATGAGTGCGGTGAGCGCATAAGCGGGCACCTGCCAAAGGAGGGCGCCGCGCAGCGCCGCATCTGCCGGTTCTTGCGAGAAATGCATGAGAAGCCTGGAAAACCCGAGGCTGAAAAGGCCGTATCCTAGATTGAAGGCCAGCCCTTTGACCGAGAGCACCGTGGCACGGCGGGACGAGTCGGTCTCACGGTGGAGCGCGCGGCTGATGGTGAAGCTCAGGAAGCCGAGTGTCGTCATGAGCAACAGCGCGGGCAGCAGCCCGAAAAGCGGCCAAGCCGGAATCAGCGCCGCCAGCCCAAGCAACGAAACCGCCGCGGCGATGCCGAGATTCGGCAGGGTGCCGAAGCGCTGGTTGAGCTTCTTCGCCAAGCCGGGAACAAACCAGCCAAGAGCGCCGATCGATGCGCCGATCAGGCCGAAGGACCATTCCGGCAGCTCGATGAGCCGGTAGTAGCTGCTGGTGATGGTTGCGAAATTTCGCACAATCGAGTCAATGGCCAGTCCGATGACGACGATGACCAAGGTGCGTGGGTGGGTGAAAACCCAGCGTGCCGTTTGCAGGGTCAGGCGGATGGCGTGGCGGCAGTTGCCGCCGGGAGGAAGCGACACATGCCGTGGGGGTTCGACCATGCGGAGGGTGACGAAGAGGCAGGTGAGGGCTTGTCCGAGGACGAGCACGACGGGCAGTCGGCGGGCGACTTCCAAGGGGATTTGAAAATCCGCCGGCAAGAGTCGGTTCAGCGGCGCTGGATCATAGAGCAGCGCGCCGAGGATCATTGCGACCACATAAGCGGCTGAGCGCCAACGCATCACGCTGGCAAGCAGGCTGTCCCAAGATTCGGCGCGGTCCGCCTCCGCAAGCGAGTCAAAGGCGAGGGCTTCGTCCGCGCCGCTGGCACAGGCTTCGGACAGGCCGGAGAAGATCCGGTTTAGGATGCACAGTGCGAAAAGCATTGCACCGCCATCGCGCGGGGCAAGCAGCAGGCAGCTCATTTCCAAAACCATCAGCACGGCGGAAGCGATGAGCAATTTCCGCCTCCCCAAGGTGTCCGCCAAGGCACCGGATGGCACCTCGAATAGGAAAATCGTTGCTGCCCAAATCAAATTGAGCAGCATGAATTGATCCAGCGTCAGCCCGAGATCGAGAAACAGGATCGCAAGGACCGGGTAGTAAGCCCGGGCATTGTAGAAGACGCTAAAGAGGATGAAGCGCCGCGGGTTTCCGAGGATTCCTGAGGCGGACATGGTCGATCAGCCGTAAAGAACTCAGTGGCTTGGGCCTTGGCCGGGGCCGCGGTCCACATCCATGCGGAAGGGGCGCCCGCGCAGGCGAGCGCTGCGTGTGCGTTCCATCACTTGGCCGACAAATTGCTCCGGAACATCGACGAGCGAGTGCTTGGGAAACAAGGTGATGCGTCCAAGGCAGCCATCGGGCAGACCGGCCTCGCGGTAAAGCATGCCGACGATTTCCTTGGCCATCACGCCGTGCGTTTTGCCGAGCGAGAGGAATAGGCGAGTCATGCCACCTTCCGGGGCCTGATAGTCGGCGCGGGGTGGGCCGCTGCGTTCCGGACGCGGGCCGCGCTCATCGCGTGGGCCGCGGTCGTCACGGACTGGGCGGGCATCGCGCGGGGCGTCCCGGCGCTCGCGGCGTTCGGGTTCGCGGTCTTCCTCGATGGCGGAACCTTCGCGGCCGCTGGCTTCACGGATCATCGTGACCAATGCGCCGGCGATGTCGGTGGGCGTGTGGCCTTGCTCAAGCAAGCGGTCGATGTTGTCTTGGTAGGCATCAAATTTCCCGGATTCGAGACGTTCCTTGAGATCGTCAAAAATCAGGTCAGCGCGGCGGCCTTCGACCTGTTCGACCGAGGGGATGCGCTCGCGGCGGACGACCGAGCGAGTGTAGCGCTCGATGGACTGCATGCGGTAAATTTCCCGGCCGTAAACGAAGCTGACCGCGCGACCCGAGCGGCCAGCGCGACCGGTGCGGCCGATGCGGTGCACGTAGTCTTCCGGGTCGGTCGGGAGGTCGTAGTTGAATACGATGTCGATTTCATCGATGTCGAGGCCACGGGCAGCGACGTCGGTGGCGACGAGAATTTCCACGGCACCTTCGCGGAAGCGCTTCAGCACGCGTTCGCGCATTTGCTGGGTGATGTCGCCGTGGAGGCGGTCTGCGGCGTATCCACGGTTGACGAGATCTTCGGTGCATTCATCGACCGAGCGCTTCGTGTTGCAGAAAATGATGCCAAGGCGTGGCGGGTTCATGTCGAGAATGCGTGAGAGCACCTCAACCTTCGAGCGCTGGCGGACCTCGAAATACGATTGGTCCACGGTGGAGACGGTGCGCGCCTTTTGTTGGATTTCAACGATTTCCGGGCTGTTGCCAAATTTTTGGATGAGTCGGGAGACGCCCGGATTCATCGTTGCCGAGAAGAATAGGGTTTGGCGCTCGGCGGGGAGAGCGGCGAGGAGCTCGTCCATTTCATCCTTGAAGCCCATGTCCAGCATGCGGTCCGCCTCGTCGAGGATCGCCATTTGGATGCGAGAGGCGTCGAAGCTGCCACGGCGGAGGTGGTCAAGCAGGCGGCCGGGAGTGCCGACGACGAGTTGCGCGCCGGAGCGGAGAGCGCGAAGTTGGCGGTCAATGGGAGCGCCGCCATAAACTGGCGTGGCGTGGAGGCCGGGCATTTTCGCGCCGAGGCGGTGGACTTCTTCGCAGACTTGGACCGCCAATTCGCGTGTTGGGCAGAGGATGAGAACTTGCGGGTAAGCGAGTTTTACATCGAGCTTGGCAAGCGCGGGCAGAGTGAAAGCCGCGGTTTTCCCTGATCCGGTTGCGGAAAGTCCGACCAAGTCTTTGCCCAAGAGGGCAGGGGGGATGCTCATCGCTTGGATTGGAGAGGGACGCTCGTAACCGAGGGTTTCAATGGCGGCGAGCAGAGTATCGGGAAGTCCGAGTTCGGAAAAAGGAGGCGTATCCATGAGCAAATAATGAGTCAAAATCCCGGCAATGCGCTGAGCGAGTCGCGCGGGGCGGCAAGGCTTTCGCTGATTTTCGGCGGAAAACAAGCACGGATGTGAAAGAATGACTTGTTTTGTAGAGATTGCCATGGGAGGCGGCGCATGCAGACTCGGGCGTGGCTGATTTCCGGGACCAAAAACGAATGATGAATCTCTCGCTGGGAGCCGCTGTGGTTCTGCTGGGAGCCAAGGTGACAGCGGCGGCGGTGACTGGCTCATCGGCAGTGTATTCAGATGCAGCTGAGTCGGTTGTGCATTTGCTGGCGGTGGCCTTCGCGACGTGCGCGCTGCGCTTGGTCCATAAACCAGCGGATGAAACCCACCACTTCGGGCACGATAAGGTTGCGTTTCTTTCGGCTGGCTTCGAGGGGGCGATGATTTCCGCGGCCGCCGTGCTCATTTTGTATGAGGCGGTGCGGCAGTTCATCTTCGGCGTGACCATCACCAACATCGGCTTCGGTGTGTGGGTGACGGCTTTGGCCGCGGTGCTGAATTTAGT
>JBILPN010000186.1:0-6687 GCA_044373865.1 Luteolibacter sp.
CCTCTGGGCTTCCGGCTTACGCGTCACCGCCGCTTGGTGCATTGCCACCGAGACTGAAAGCGGTCTTAAAGTCGGCAACTACGTCCAAGGCACTGTCCTGCTCATCCTGCGCAAGCAAACCGGCGAGGACACCGCCTTCCTCGATGAAGTCTATCCCGAGGTGGAAGCCGAGGTGAAGCGGCAGCTCGATTCCATGCACGAGCTGGACGATCCCCATGCCGACGCCCCGGACTTCACCGACACCGATTACCAACTCGCCGCCTACGCCGCCGCCCTGCGCGTGCTCACCCGCTACCGCTCCATCGAGGACATCGACGTCGCCCGCGAACTCGCCCGCCCCAAAGCCGCCAAAGGCAAACGCGCCGAGCGCTCCCCACTGGAAGCCGCCATCGCCGAAGCCGTCAAGATCGCCTGCGATCACCTCGTCCCCCCCGGCATCGACCGCCCGCTCTGGAAAGCCCTCGGCCCCGCCGAACGATTCTACCTCAAAGGCCTCGACCTCGAAAGCCGCGGCGAATTCCGCTCCGGAGCCTACCAGGAACTCGCCCGCGGCTTCGGCGTCCGCGACTACACCGCCCTGCTCGGCAACGACAAAGCCAACGAAGTCCGCCTCATGACCGCCACCGAGTTCGGCAAAAAGCTCCTCCGCGCCGGTGAAGACGCCTTCTCCGAAAGCCTCCTCCGCCACACCCTCTTCGCCATCCGCGAAGTCGCCAAGTCCGACCAAGGAGCCGAACCCGGCCGCGCCTGGCTCAAGGCGGAGGTCAAAGACTACTGGTCCCACCGCAAAACCCTCATCGCCCTCCTCCAATACCTCTCCCGCTTCCAACACAGCCTCCCCACCTGGCAAACCGACTCCAAAGCCGCTGCCCTCCTCGCAGGGGCGCTGGAGAATGACCATTGATTTTCGAAAAGTGGGAAATCGTTCATTTCCCACTTGAGGTTCCTGCGATTCGGTGGGAGAGTTCCCGCATGGCAACATCAGTCACCATCCGACCGGATACGAAAGGACGCATCGCCTTGGGCAAGCTTGCGCGTGGTGTCAGTAGCTTTCATGCGACCACGGACGAGAGGGGCCGGATCATCCTGGAACCCTATATGGAAATCCCCGCGAGTGAGAAGTGGCTGTTCGACAACAAGCCCGCACTGGCTGCCGTCAAAAAGGGTTTGAGCCAAGCCGCCGCAGGCCGCGTAAAAACGCGTGGCAGCTTCGCCAAGTTCGCCAACGAAGAAATCGACTGATCCGTGACTTTCGAACTGCTTTTCACGGACCAGGCAGACGCGGATCTCGACTCTCTGGAGACGGATGCCAGTCTGTCGAAGCGACTCAAGGCCGTAAAGAAGGCGCTCGGTTTACTGGAAACCAATCCCCGCCATCCGGGCCTCAACACCCACAAATTCAGTTCGCTCAAAGGCCCCGGCGGCGAGGAGGTTTTCGAGGCCTACGCCGAAAACAAGACCCCCGCCGCGTGGCGGATATTCTGGTATTACGGGCCTGATAAAAAGCAGATCACCATCGTCGCCATCACTCCGCATCCTTAGATTGAAGCACCAGCGATCCACCAGCTTCAAAGATCACTCCGTATCATTTTCACGCGGCTTGACGCCGTCCCATGCGTGATACAAACTTGTCTCACCATGAAATCGGCAACGATCCGCGACCTCCGCAATTCCTTCCCCACCGTGGCCCGGTGGATCGAGGAGGGGGAATGCGTGGAAATCACCCGCTCGGGCAAGCCGTTCGCGCGTCTGGAGCCGATCGAACCGGAAACCTCCACGCCCTTGGCCATGCCGGATTTCCTCGCCCGCATGCGCAAACATTTCCCTAATGAAAAGCCCGGCAAGGGGCTTTCCAGTGTGGTGGCCTACGACCGCGGCGACCGATGAATGCCTACGCCGACACCGGGTTTGTGGTCACCCTCTACAAAGAAGAAGCCACCAGCGCCCGCGCCGCTGCCCTGATGGCCAAGCAGACGACGTCGGTCCGCTTGTCGCAGCTTGGCGAGCTCGAATTTCGCAATGCGCTTCATCTGGCGGTGTTCCGGAGTGAGCTCACGGCAGGCGACGCGGCTCTCAAGAAGCGCTTGTTTCTTGAGGACGTGGCGAACGGGATTTTCACTATCACCCCGGTCCCCGCCTCCGAGCTTTTCGCGAAATCCTACGAACTCGCAGACCGCCACAGCGCCAGACTTGGCACCCGTAGCCTCGATCTGATGCACGTGGCCGCCGCACTTTTACTGAAGGCTGAGACGTTTCTCAGCTTCGATGAGCGCCAGCGCAAGGCTGCGAAGGCAGAAGGATTGAAGGTCAAGCCGTAGAAAACACCCTCCCACCTCATGCAACGCCACTCCTCCCGTCGCGTCCCGTCCTTGGGAAAATCCTTCCTCGCACAGCCTACCCTCCCAACCCAAATGCCCAAGCCGCCGTCCGTAATTCTGTTATCGGTGATTCTTTTCAACGCCCTTGCCGTTCCAAACAGCGAGGCCAGAAAACTCCCCGTGACGCGCGTCCTCACGAACACCGATGGTAAGAAGATTGATGCCACGGTGCTGGCCAACGATGGGTCCAAGGTGAAGATCCGCCGCACATCCGACGGCAAAGAGTTTTCCCTCGAACTCACCAAGCTCATCCAGGAAGATCAGGATTTTCTCAACGAGCCCACCGTCCAAGAAAAACTCGAGCCCATACCTGTTGAGCGGCCGCCCAAAGAGGAAAAACCTGAAATCCGGGATTGGAAGTTGAAGCAGTTTTCATGCGACCACGGACGAGAGTGGACGCATCATCCTCGAACCCTACGCGGAAATCCCCGCGAGTGAGAAGTGGCTGTTCGACAATAAGCCCGCGCTGACTGCCGTCAAAGAGGGTTTGAGCCAAGCTGCCGCAAGCCGCGTCAAATCGCGTGGTAGCTTCGCCAAGTTCGCCAACGACAACATCGACTGATCCAAAACGCATTAAATGTAAGGCATCTGTCAGCAAATTTGCTGGATTCTACGGATTGTGATCCTCCAATGCCAAGAAACGCTTGATTTGTAAGGCATTTATATTGCATTGGCCGACTTTCCCCGCTAATGGTTGGCGAGTCCGGTTAATCTGCCTTAATTTCCATGCATTCCTCAGAGTTAGCCTCGTTAATCAGCTACCACCGCAAGCAAGCAGGCTTGAGTCAGGTGGAATTGGCACTGCATGCCGAGGTCAGCCGGAATGTGGTGCAGGATTTGGAGGCGGGTAAGGAACGGGCGAGCTGGAGGAATCTGCAAGCCGTGCTTGGCGTTCTCAATATCCGCTTGGAACCTGCCGGGCCATTGGTCGAGGCATGGAAAAATCAGACCAAGAAGGAGGAGGAGGAGGCCGGATCATGATCATGAAACGCCGTGCCGCAATTTTCCAGCAGGGCCGTCTGGCCGGGCACCTGCGTTCCACAGGGCCTGCCTCCTGGGCATTCGCCTATGAAGAAGGCTATGACGGGCCGCCGGTTTCCCTGACACTGCCGGTTCGTGCAGAACCCTATGATTTTCCAGCATTTCCGGCATTTCTGGAAGGATTGTTGCCAGAAGGCCCGCAGTTGGAAGCCCTGCTCCGCAAGCACAAGATAGACCGCCACGATGCCTTCCGCCAAATCGTGACGGTCGGCGAGGATTTGATCGGCTCACTCACCGTTCGTGAACTCCCGGAGGACCCCTGACATGCGCGCTTGCCCGATCACCTTGGAGCCATTGGCAGACGGCGAGACCTTCTCAAAAGCCGGCCTGCGCTCGTTGCATCCGCGGTTGACGCACCTGGAGCCACTCGCGTTGAGTCAGGACGAGCAACTGCGCCAAGCCAGGTTGCGGGCCGACAAGATGTCCATCCAAGGCGTGCAACCCAAACTTTCCGCCGTGCTGAAACCCAAGCAAGGATGCTTCGAGGTGGTGGACTGCGGCGGACGTTTCATTCTCAAACCGAATCCACCGCCCTACGAAGAAGTTCCGGCCAACGAGGCGCTGAGCATGACCCTGGCGAAACACGCGGGCATCGAGGTGCCGTCGCACGGGTTGCTGCCTGCGGTCGATGGCTCGTGGGTTTACGTGATCCGACGCTTTGACCGGGTCAGACGCGAAGGGCGACTGCATGTGGAGGATTTCGCCCAGCTCGCGGGGGCTACCCGGGACACCAAGTATGCCAGCTCGCTCGAACAAGTCGCCAAGCTGGTGGAAACCCATTGCAGTTTCCCCGCAGTCGAGAAAGCCGCGCTCGCCCGCAGGCTGCTGTTCTGTTTCCTGATCGGGAACGAGGATATGCACCTAAAAAACTTTTCGCTGATCGTGGATCAGGGGAAAATCAAGCTGGCACCGGCCTATGATTTTCTCAACTCCACGCTGGTCTTGGAAAACGCGAGCGAAGAATCGGCGCTACCGCTGAGGGGGCGCAAACGCAAGCTGACCCGGGCGGACTGGATCGATTATTTCTGCCGCGAACGGTTGGGGCTACCTGAAACCATCCTAGCTGGCATCTTGGCGGATCTGCGCGATGGACTGCCGCAATGGGAGGCAATCATCCGCCGATCATTCCTATCGCCACCTCGGCAAAACCGCTACCTGGAGATCCTGCAAGACCGCCACCGCGGGATTTTCTGACTTTTCAGCAACCTTGATCTCATCCTCATGCACCGCCACTCTTCCCGCCGCGTCCCGTCCTTGGGGAAATCCTTCCTCGCGGAACGTCTGCGGGGTGCTCGCAGCTATGACCGCATCGCCGGCTACTTTTCCTCGTCCATCCTGGAGGTCGCCGGCGAGGAATTGGAGTCGATGTCCGGGAAGGTGCGGATCATTTGCAACTCGGAGCTGGACCCGGATGACGTGAAGTCCGCGCGGGCCGCCGCAATGGCGATGCGTCGCGAGTGGTGTCGGCATGATCCGGAGCGTATGGCGGAGAAAGGTGCGAATCGTTTCGAGCGGCTCTATCGATTTCTCAACAGCGGCAAGCTGGAGGTGAAAGTCCTGCCGGACTCCGCCTTCGGCCTGATTCACGGCAAGGCCGGCGTGATCGAGATGGCGGACGGGCGCTGCACGTCGTTTCTCGGCAGCGCCAATGAGTCAAAAACCGCATGGCGCAGGAATTTTGAACTCGTCTGGGAAGACGAAGACCCGGAGTCGATCCAATGGGTGCGCGACGAGTTCGACGCACTGTGGGGCCACCCGGATGCGTTTCCGCTAGCGCAGGCGGTGATCGAGGACGTGGAGCGGCTCTCGCACCGGAAAGTCTTCGGCTCGGTGGATGCGTGGAAGGAGCAAGGCGACGCGGCGGGAGCCATCGTGGAGACGCCGGTGTATCGCCGTGAATACGGCCTCTGGGCACACCAAAAATATTTCACCAAACTGGCCTATGATGCGCACCGCACCCCCTTCGGCGCACGTTACGTGCTGGCAGACATGGTGGGTCTCGGAAAAACGATTCAGCTGGCCATGGCGGCCATGCTCATGGCGCTGTGGGGCAAGAAGCCGGTGCTGATCATCGCTCCGAAGCCGTTGCTCTGGCAGTGGCAGGATGAGATGGCCAAGCTGCTCGGCATGCCCTCCGCCGTGTGGGATGGCAAACAATGGGTGGACGAGCACGGCGTCTCCCATGGCGCGAACGGCCCGGACCGGATCCTGAAATGCCCGCGCCGGGTGGCGCTGGTTTCACAAGGGCTTTTCAGCGCGAACACGGATGCGGCGGCAAAGCTCAAGCGCTTGGAATACGAGTGCGTGATTTGCGACGAAGCGCACCGCGCCCGCCGCCGCAATCTGGCCCCGGGCTGCGAGGAGGAATCAGGCGAGCCCAACAACCTGCTCCGCCATCTCCATGACCTCGCCTCGCGGACAAAAAGCATGCTGCTGGGAACGGCCACTCCGGTGCAGATCAACCCCATCGAAGCGTGGGACCTGCTGAATCTGCTGAACACGAACCGGGAGCACGTCCTCGGCAACGTGTGGAGTGAGTGGAACAAACCCGCCGGATGTCTTCCGGTCGTGTCCGGAGAAGTTCCTCTCTCGGGGTTCTCGACGGTTGAATTCTGGGACTGGTTCCGCAATCCGGTGCCACCTGCCGATGAACATCGCGACATGGAGACTCTGCGCCGAGTGCTAGGGATGAGCGATGGCCAGGCCACCGCCAACGGCAGCGACATCGACAAGCTGAAAGCGCCCGACCGCGCCCGTCTCGAACGGCTGAAGCCGGGCTTCGGTCGCGAGCACAATCCCTTCCTCCGCCACATCATCCGCCGCACCCGGGATTTCTTGGAAACGGAGAAGGATCCGGAAACCAATCAACCTTATCTGGATCCGGTTTACGTGGAGCTCCTGGGAGAGGGAGACGAAGGAGCGGTGGAGCTGTCGCCGTATTTGAAAGAGGCTTACAAGCTGGCAGAAGATTTCTGCGCCGCCATCGCCCGGAATCGCAAGGGTGCGGGATTCCTCAAGACCCTGCTTCTCCGCCGCGCAGGCAGCAGTGTGGTGGCGGGGATTTCGACCGCCCGCAAGATGCTGGAGAACTGGGAGGCCATCGAAGACGAGGACGAGGATGAAGACGAACCGGCAATGCGCGACGACTTCAAAACGCTCTCACCTGCCGAGCGAGCGCTCTTGGAGAACTACGTGCGCGCTTTGGAAAGCAATCAGTCCGAAGATCCGAAATACCGGGTGGTGCACCGCCTCCTCACCGAGGGAACCC
>JBILPN010000187.1:0-6613 GCA_044373865.1 Luteolibacter sp.
GTTTTAGGTCCGCTAGAGTCTCTCTCTATCGCACACATTCCAATGGAATTCATCCTTGGTAAGGGCCCTTCGCATGAATCACTGATCGCAATCAAGACGAAGTTGAACGGTGAGTTCTCGGTAAAAGTTCCACGTTTTTCAACACGCGATGGTCGAAGCTATGATCGTTTGATGTCTCGCTGGCAATTGGTAAGGAGCCTTGGGACTAGGAATCTGCCGATCAGCCATGCGCGGTATGCAGATGCAGTCGCGTGTCGTGCTCCTCAACCAAAACCTATGCAACTTCGTTCCAAGAAGGGCTTGGGCGGCTGGTCCGCTGGAAGATTGCCGGGAGAACTTGCGGAACTCGGAATCGCGGCTGTAACCGTTAATCTCGCGGGTTTGGATACGTTTGTCGCACTCAAGCCTGAACCGGGCGCAACTCCCTTTCAGTGGCAGGGGCGAACCTACTATGCACGCGAATCGGTTCTCAAACGGTATGATCAGACTTTTCAGGAAGCGCAACGCAATCAGGTGATGGTATCCGCGATTTTGTTAGTGAGTAATCCTGCAAACTCTGCGAAGCCACTTGTGAAGTTGTTGGGTCATCCGGATGCTGTGAAGGAGGGAACGTATGGCATGCCGAATGTGACTTCTCGTGAGGGCATTGAATTTTACGGCGCTATTCTGAATTTGATCGCGGAGCGTTGGTCGAAAGATGATGGGGTGCACGGTCGAGTGCATCATTGGATCATTCACAATGAGGTGGATGCGGGTTG
The DNA here is from genome assembly GCA_044373865.1 of Luteolibacter sp. Classification (GTDB taxonomy): domain Bacteria; phylum Verrucomicrobiota; class Verrucomicrobiia; order Verrucomicrobiales; family Akkermansiaceae; genus Luteolibacter. The sequence continues at coordinate 759 of JBILPN010000187.1, forward strand.
GGTCTGGACGAATGTGGGGGAAAAGGAGGATATTGTTTACATGGATCTTTATCAGAGGTCCATGCGTCTTACGGATCTAATTGTGAGGCAGTATGATCCAAATTCCCGACCCTTCATCACCCTCACTCATCATTGGGCTGAGGCAGGGAACAAGAATTGGTATGGCTCGAAGAGAATGACCGAGTTGCTTGTGGATTTTTGCAAAGCGGAGGGGGACTTCCCTTGGGCGATGGCTTATCATCCTTATCCGCAGGATCTGCGGAATCCAAGGACCTGGGAGGATCATCAGGCGACATTTCGTTTTGATACTCCCAAAATCACTCCGAGGAATCTGGAGGTGTTGGATGCTTATATGAAGCGTCCGGAATTGCTCTATCAGGGGAAGGTGCGGCCAGTGCATCTTTCGGAAAACGGATTCAATTCGCCTGATTACACGCCAAAGTCACTCGAAGATCAGGCCGCCGGGATGGCTTTTGTCTGGAAGAAGATGGCTGGCCTTTCCTCCATCGAGCAGTGGCAGTATCACAACTGGATTGACAATCGGAATGAGGGCGGCTTGCGCATTGGCTTGAGGAAATTTCCCGATGAGGCGGGCGATCCGCTTGGCCGGAAACCGATTTGGCATTTATATAAGTCACTCGCAAGTCCTGACGAGGATGAAGCTACAAAGCCTTATTTGAAAACCATTGGCATTTCATCATGGCAGGAGTTGATCCATCAAGGAACGATTCAATGAGAAGATCTTTGTGTGGTGGGCGACGCCACCTCGGATGCTTGGCGTTCGCTGCCATCACTCTGTGGTCGTCCGCGACAGGCAGCGCATCGCCGGATTCAGGACTTTCCCGTGCCGGTGCTGAGCTTGTGCCTCGTCTGCCGAATGTCATTGTGATTGTTGCCGATGACTTGGGCTGGGCGGATTTGGCGGTGCAGAAGGTTGAGAACGATCTAAAGACGCCGCATCTTGATTCTTTGGCGGCCAGTGGCGTGCGTTGCACGGCCGGATATATCACTTCGCCGCAATGTTCTCCGTCGCGTGCGGGCTTGATTACGGGACGTCATCAGCAGCACTTTGGCATTGATTCGATCCCTGATGTCCCGCTGCCCTTGGAGGCGCTCACCCTAGCGGAACGTCTCCGGCCCGTCGGCTACCGCACTGGATTCGTCGGGAAATGGCACCTCGAGCCGAATGCAACTTGCACGGAATGGTTTCAAAGAGAGCTTCCAGAGCATGCGCATGCGCCTCATGGCAAGCGGCGCATTCCCTTGCCGCAGATTCTTCGCTATGGACCAGCAGCACAGGGTTTCGACGAGTTCTTTTGGGGGGAACTGAAGCACTACCGTGCGAATTTCGCACTCGATGGGCGCGATCTAAAACCTGAGGGGGAATTGATTTCCATGCCAGAGGCTTTTCGCATCGATGTCCAGACGGGTGCTGCGCTCGCTTTCATCGAGCGGAATCACGCGAAGCCCTTCTACTTGCACCTTGCTTACTACGGCCCGCATACTCCGCTGGAGGCGCCGGCAAAATACCTCGATCGCTTCCCTGGCAAGATGTCTGAGCGCCGCCGCTATGCCCTCGCGATGATCGCGGCGATGGATGACGGAGTTGGCGAGCTGATCCAGAAGCTCAAGCAGCATGGTTTGGAAAAGGACACACTTGTTATTTTCACCAGCGACAATGGAGCTCCGCTCAAGATTCACAAAGTTGATAGTCCAATTAATTTAGATCCCGGGGGCTGGGATGGCTCGCTCAACACACCATGGCTTGGTGAGAAGGGGATGCTGAGCGAGGGCGGAATCCGCGTTCCAATGATTTTTTCGTGGCCCGGGAATCTTCCCGCCGGGAAGGTGTATTCTCATCCTGTGAGTTCTCTTGATTTTGCCGCCACGGCCAATGCCATCGCCGCTTTGCCTGTGGCGAGTGAGCTCGATGGTGTGAATTTATTGCCTTTTCTAACTGGAGTTGATGCTTCGCTTCCTCACGAAAGCCTGTGTTGGCGATTCTGGAATCAGTCGGCGATTCGCGAAGGCCGCTGGAAGTATCTTTGTGTGGGAGGTTCAGAATACCTTTTTGATCTTGAGAGTGAGTTTCACGAGAGCCGCAACCTGATCGACGAAGATCCGGCACGAGCCGCTGCACTTCGTGCCAAGCTCGCGAAGTGGGCTGCGCAGTTCGAGCCTCCCGGCATACCCACTACTCCGGTCAATGAGCAGGAAGCTGCTTGGTTCCGGCATTATCAATCTGTCCAGCAGTCATCTCGTTCCAAGCCTTAAGCCGCAACATTGCATGTTTTATCCTTTTCCGTTCCATTCACCGGGGTTTCTCAGGTTGAGAAAATCTGGTGGGAAATGCTGCAATCCATGCCGCGCGGTTAGTGAGGAATCAAGTGAATGAAGTCTTCAGAAAATCTGTTATCAATCGTGTTGGTCTTCCTCTTGTTTGGGGGCGGTTCGCATGTCAATGCTGCACCGGCCACCGCTTCGCCAGCCAACATTCTATTCATTCTTACGGAGGATCAAGGTGCGCAGGCGGGATTTCTTGGGACGCCCGGTTTGCTGACTCCGAACATGGATCGCTTGGCTCGCAGTGGCGTGCAATTTGACAAGGCTTTTGTCGCGTATCCGGTTTGCTCTGCTTCCAAAGCTTCGATTTACACGGGTTTGCACAGTCACTCCAATGGCCTGCTCAACAATACTGAGAATTTCCATAAACCCGCTGCTGAGCTCAGTGATGCCGAGCTGAAGAGGCCGATTTATTCTAAACATCGCATCCACGCCTATCTTCCTACACTGATCGAACGCCTTCGTGATGCGGGTTACTATCAGGGGGTGACACACAAACTTCATGTTTCGCCGAATGAGAAATTTCCTTACGACGAGTTTATCCAAGGAGTCAACGGAGCGTCTGCGCAAGCCTTCATGGCGCGGGCGAAACGTGCGGGAAAGCCATGGCATCTATTTTACAACATACCCAATTCCCACCGACCTTACCCGAACAGCGACAAGGTAAAAATCCGCGTCGATCCAACTCGGGTGAAGCTTCCAGCCTATTTGCCGGATACCCCCGTGGTGCGCAAGGATTGGGCGGAATACCTTGCTGGGATCGAGGCGGCGGATGCTTTGGTGGGTGAGGCTTTGGATGCCCTTGAAATTTCCGGCGATCGGTCGAATACCATTGTGGTCTTTCTTGGGGATCATGGACCCACGTTTCAGCATGGTAAAATGACTCTTTACGATCTTGGTCTTCGCACGCCATTGGTGATCCGTGTTCCATGGTTGAAAGCAGGAATTCAAACCCACGCGCTGGCCAGTGGCGTTGATCTCGCTCCAACCTTGTTGGATTTGATTGGGCTGAAGCCTTTGCCCAAAACTCACGGAGTTTCGCTCAAGTCGCATTTGGCTGGTGATGCATCTGCCAAAGCGCGTGATTTTGTTTTTGCCGGGATCGCGAATCGTGGTTCTTTGACCCATGGAATGCAGGAGCGTGCTGTGATGGATGCTCGTTGGAAACTGATCTATCGGGAAAATCTGCAGCCGGCGTGGCGGCAAGTGAACCAAGATAGTAAAGAATGGACACCCTGGCGTAACCGAACTTACGACGAAACGGTGCGGGTCAAAGAGGTGTTTCCTGAAGCCTATCGAATTCTCCGCGAGATGGATCCGCAGAGTTTTAATGCTACGGTTCCAGCCATTGAGCTATATGACCTGAGTCTCGATCCTGACGAGCTGCGCAATCTAGCTGGCGATTCCAAATATCGTCCGGAGATGAAGCGTCTTTACGCAGCGCTTTGCCGCTGGGTGCGAGAGACCGAGGATGCAGGCATCAAAGCACCGCCAGATCGATTCAATTGAGCCTCTGAATGGCCAAGTTAAAATTCGATAGGTTCTTTGTCGGGCCTGGCGTGTGCGAGAGATTCGAGTTGCGCGGTGAATTCGGCATTTGAATAAATGTTGAAATGTCGGTTTGTGGGTCTATGGTCTGGGTGTTGTGAATATTCGCGTAGTCATTGCTCTTTGTCTGGGACTGCTTTTTCAGTTGTTCCTGCTTGGAGGTGCGCGCCCGCTGCAGGAATCCTCGGAGTTTTGTTGCGGAGATTCGCAATCGATGGATTGTTGCGCCGATTTGGATTTTTGTCCCTGCCTAGAGGAGGGCGACTCAAAGCAGACACCGACTCCGCTGATTCCTGCTGGCCTTGATTTGAAATTGGGCCTGGCGCAGGCACCCGGTGAGAATTGTCCTGTCGCGATGATCCAGTCCGCAGGCGATGTGGTGATTCCCTCAAAATTTTGTTTGGGGGCACGACATGGATTTTTGGGCGTGCCCGTGTCCGTAGCCTTCTGTCGGTTTGTCATTTGATCCAGCGCCCTGTGAGGAGTGTTGCGCCCAGCCATTTTTGCCACAACGAGTGGCGCGATGGACTTGGCGTTTGGGAACTGGAATCAATGAATCAAATGACTGATGAAACCGCTGTTATCTTTTCTAGTCGGCCTTGCTTTGGCCGGAAACTCTTTGGATGCCCAAGAGGCTGAACTTCTCAGCTCCGATTTCCTCGCTCGCTTGCGGAAGGAGGCGGCGCGCACGCATCCTTCTGCCGTCGCCGGGAATTACCTGGCCACCGCTGCCACCGCTGACTCGCGCGGCGTCCGCTTGTGGCAGGATCCCATGCTTGGCTTTGGCCTGATGGGCGCTTCTAAAATGATGCGTGCTGACGAAGGAGATATCATGGTCGGCATTGAGCAAGCCATGCCGAAACCCGGCTTGTTCGAGGCGCAGCGCCGGAAGGCGGAAGCCGTAGCGCGTGCGGAGTTGCAGAATTCCCGAAGCGCCTCTCTTGCTGCGGGTGCGGATGGGGCGCGATCCGCCATTGAGCTTGCGCTTGCCGATGAATCGATCCGCCTGCTGCAAACGCAAATCGAATGGCTCACTGCCATGGTCGAAAACGCCAGGCAGAATGCTGCCGATCCCGTGGGGTCCAGTCGCGACGCGCTGCGCATGGAGATTGAATTGGCCAAGGAAAAACAGCTGCTGGACGCTGCCCGCCGAGGTCGTGATGGCTATGCCCAAAAACTTAATTTAACACTCGGTCGCCCGCTTGACTCTCCTTGGCCTACGCTAAAGCTCCCTGCCATTCCGCCGCCGGTGCCTTTGGCTCAAGCCGAAATCGCCCGAATCCCGCACGTCAGCCCGAAAGTTCGCGCCATGAAGGAAATGGCGGGTGCCGCCAACGCGGAAACCCACATGGCCAAGCGTGAACGCCTGCCTGAAATCTTCGTTGGGGTGGATACCCAGCTTGACTCAGGCACGGGCGACATTCGTAGCTCCACGGTCGGCTTGAAAATGAGTTTGCCCTGGTTTAACGATCCGTCCTATCAGGCGAAGATCGACGCCACGAAAAGCCGCGAAATCGCCGTTACCCAAAACGTCGAAACCATGCGCCTGGAAATTGCCAGCCGCGTCCTAACGGCGGTGACCGAAGCCGCCAACGCCGCCGCTCAAGCCCGTGCCTATTCTGGAGAAATCCATGAAAAGGCCATCAACTCGTCCAAATCCATCGAAGCCGCGTGGATCAGTTCAAAGGTCCCACTGACCGACCTACTCGATTCCTCGCGCACGCTTTTTTCCATCCGTCTCGAACAGCGCCGCATGATCGCCATGCAGCTCGCTGCCCTTGAAGAACTCCAAAGTCTGGTCCCTAACCGCTGAAGTCATGAAACTATTTCTCACCATCCTCATCACCGCGTTGGTTGCAGCAGGAGGCACTTGGTTCGCCCTGCAAAAACTCCAAAAACCAACGAGTTCCTCCACCTCTGCCGGGGAACGCAAACCGGCATACTATCAAAGTGCCATGCACCCG
>JBILPN010000189.1:0-6603 GCA_044373865.1 Luteolibacter sp.
GGAATATCCGCCGCCACCGCCGCCGCTACTTCCACCCGTGCCAGTTCCACTGGAGAGGAACTGCATGTTTTCTCCGATGACGCGGAGTTTGCTGCGCTTTTTGCCAGTTTCCTTATCGTCCCAAGTGTCGAGATTCAGGCGGCCTTCGATGTAAACCGGGCGACCTTTTGTGAGATACTGTTGGGCGAGTTCGGCTTGGCGGCCCCAAAGAGTGACTTCCACGTAGGTGGTTTCCTCCTGCTTTTGGCCTTGCTCGTTGCTCCAGCTGCGGTTGATGGCGAGTGAGATCTCAGAGACCGCAGTTCCCTTCGGCGTGTGTCTCAGCTCGGGGTCACGAGTGAGATTGCCGATGAGCATGACTTTATTGAGATTTGCCATAACGAGAGGGTGCAAGAATTGGGGCTCGCAGTCGAGCAAATAGGAGCGCGGGAACCTTAGGCGATGCGTGAGAAATGCTGGAGGTGAACGTGATCGTTGAGACGAAGACGGTTTTGGATTTTGGTGATGACGTCTGGGGCACCGGCGAAGGTGTAGTTCACGTAGTGACCAGCCTCAAGGTGGCGGGATTCATAGGCGAACTGACGGCGGCCAAGCTGGGCAACCTTGTCGACCTTGGCGCCTTCGGCTTCAAAATCCTTGGAAATGGAGCTGACGAGTTCGTCAACAGTGCCTTCGAGGGATTTGGTGTTAAGGACGATCAGGCCTTGGTATTTGCGACTCATCGGATTGAGATTGGGATGGTTGGTTACGAGTGTGATAGCGTGTCGCCGCAGCGGCGATGCCATGGGAGCGCGAAAGCTGCACGGCTTCCACGGCAGTGGCAAGCATGTTTTCGAGAAGTGGTCGTTCGTCGGGTGAAAATTTGCCGAGGACATGCCCAACCATTTCGCCAGGCTGGCTGCCGCCGATGCCGAGTTTGAGGCGTGGGAAGGAGTCGGTTCCGAGGTGTTGAAGGATGGATTTGATGCCGTTATGTCCGCCGGCAGAGCCTTTTTCGCGGAAGCGGAGGGTTCCGAGAGGGAGTGCCACATCATCGTAAATGACCAGCATTTGTTGCGGTGTCCATTTGTGGAACGAGAGGATTTGTTGCACCGCGCGTCCGCTGAGGTTCATGAATGTTTGCGGTTTTAGGAGGAGTGTTCCGGAGTCGGGTAATTTCGCGAGGTGGCTTTGCCATTTGGGAGAGGACTGGAACGTGGCCCCGGCAGCGGCGGCGAGGCGGTCAAGCACCATGAATCCCACGTTGTGGCGAGTCCCATCATATTGGCGACCGGGATTTCCAAGACCGACGATGAGTTGAAATGACATGATCTGAGAGAATATGCGCTTGGCTCGATTTCAGAAGCCATAAAAAACGCCCGGTCTGCAGATGCAGGCCGGGCGCTTGAGGATCAAGTCGTTCAATTACGCGCCTGCGGCGGCTTCGGACACTGCGCCGGCGGGTTTGCCGATGTGTGCGACGACGACGTCAGCCGCATGAGTGGCGCGGACGCCTGCAGGCAAGGTGATGTCGCCGATGTGAAGGGATGCGCCGATTTCCATGGAAGTGATGTCCACCTCGATCGTTTCTGGGAGATCGTTTGGAAGGCAGGTGATTTCGATGGCGTGCACATATTGCTCAACGAGGCCACCGGCTTTCACGCCGACGGATTCACCATTGAGGTGAGTCGGGATGTGGGCGGTGATTGCGGTGTTTTCGTCGATGGCGCGGAAGTCTGCGTGCAGGACTTTGCCGGAAAGAGGGTCGTGTTGGATGGATTGAAGGAAGGCGAGGCGCGTTCCTTCGCCTTCGACTTCAAGGTTCACCAGGATATTTTCGGAGCTGCTGTGAGCGAGGAGGTCGGCGAAGGTTTTCGCATCGACTTTCAGGTTCATGTTGGCAGTGCCGCGTCCGTAGATGACGGATGGGACCCAGCCTTCGCGGCGCATTTGGTTGAGGCGGCCGGAGCCGGTGCGAGCGCGGGGTGCTGCTTTGAGTGATGTCTTCTTGGCCATGGCTGAGTGGTCGTGTGTGTTGGTTGCCGCCGGGGATTACTGCACCCAGTGCGGGGCGGGGTGTTTAGCTGTCGAATTCGCGCTTGTCAAAAAATTGTTCAAGAATCGCGGGATGCGTGGACTAGACTGAGAAAAGCGAGGTGATGGATTGGCCGCCGTGGATGCGGCGGATGGCCTCGCCGAGGAGTGGGGCGATGCCGACGACTTGGACCTTTGGGCCAAATGCTTGCGGGACCGAGTCCGTGGTGATCACCTCCTCGATCGCGGAATCCCGGATTCGTTGGTGTGCGAGGTCGCCGAGGATTGCGTGGGAAACGCCGGCATAGATGCGCTTCGCGCCGTGCTTGTGCAGGATTTCTGCGGCAGCGGTCAGGGTTCCGGCGGTTTCCGTCATGTCGTCCACGAGTAGGACGTCGCGGCCCTCGACCTCGCCAATGACATTCATGGCCTCGACGCGAGTTGCGCTGACGCGGTGTTTCGCGACGATGGCAAGTTCCGCGCCGAGAGCGTCGGCGTAGGCGCGAGCCATTTTCACGCCGCCGACGTCAGGAGAGACGACGGTGAGGTTCGAGCTGTCTGGGTGGCGTTGGCGGAGGTATCCGATGAGCACGGATTTGGCGTAGAGATGATCGACAGGGATATCGAAAAACCCTTGGATTTGTGGGGCGTGAAGGTCCATGGTCAGGACCCTTGATACGCCGGCGGAAGTGAGTAAATTTGCCACCAATTTTGCGGTGATGGGGACGCGGGGTTGGTCCTTGCGGTCTTGGCGTGCGTAGCCGAAAAACGGCATGACAGCGGTGATGCGTTCCGCGCTGGCCCGGCGAGCGGCGTCCACCATGATCAAGAGTTCCATCAGGTTGTGATTGGTGGGGGGGCAGCTGGGTTGGATGATAAAAACGTCCGCGCCACGGACGTTTTCGTTGATTTTCACTTCAGTTTCTCCGTCGGGAAAAGCTGAGACATGCACGTCGGCCAAGGGTTGACCGAGGCTTTCTGCGATTCTTTCGGCGAGGGAGCGGTGAGCGGTGCCACTGATGATTTTCATGTAAAAAAGAGCGATATGCGTTAACGCGGGCGGATTGTTGACAGCGCCGGGGCAGGCGGCAATACTTTGCTCAGAAATCGTCAATTTCCCTATATGCCATCCGAATCACCTGATCCAAGCGCTTGCGGTTTTCCGCAGATTTCGTCTCGAAAGTCGGGTTTGGCGCTGCTGTGGGGTTCTTTGATTGTGTCTTTGTTGGCCTTGGTGTGGTTTTATGGGTTGGTTCCGCGGTATGGTGCGGGGCGCGACATGTCCGCAGTGAGTTGGTTGTTGAGTGCTTGGAATGACGAGTCGGATTACGAGCACGGTTTGTTATTTCCGTTCGTCATTGGGGGGCTCATTCTTTATCGGATCAAGGATTTGAGGGCGACCGTGGGAGAGGGGACTTGCTGGGGCCTGTTGGTGGTTTTCGTTGGAGTTTTGCTGTATGCGGCAGCGTATCGGACCTTGCAGCCTCGGATTGCGATTGGGGGCTTGCCATTCATTGTGTGGGGAGGGGCTTGGTATTTATGGGGAGATCGAGTTGCCAAAACCCTGTTGTTTCCGATTTTTTTCTTTTGGTTGGCGATTCCCTTGCCGAGTTTTCAGCAAGCGACCACCCATTTGCAGTTGTTGGCGACAGCCATGGCGCATCATGGTTCCGGTGTCTTTGGCGTTGAAACCTATGTTGAGGGGACCAAGGTCTTGCCCTTGAAGGGAGACTGGGAGCCGTTGGACATTGCCAAGGGTTGCAGTGGCATTCGCTCCTTGATGGCGCTTTTGATGATTTCTGCGGCGTGGGCTTACATCGCCAAAATCGCATTTTGGAAAAAAGTTCTACTTTTTACTGCGGCATTTCCGCTGGCGATTTTAGGCAATGCGCTGCGAGTGATTTCGATTTTCGTGATTGCCGAGTATGGTGATGCGAAGTGGGCGAGCACCACATGGCACGATTGGTCTGGCTTGTTGTTATTTTATCCATTTTCGCTGGTATTACTGCTGGGAATTCACGCCTTGTTGGAAGGAGGCTTGCCTTGGAAAAAGGGCAAGCGGCGCCAAACTCGGCGAGTTCGAGTGAGCCAGCAAGATTCACCCAAGTCCCCAGAATCCGAGTTATGAATTTGAAGCCATTGTTACTTCCCGTGCTGTTGAGTGGAGGCTTGAGTGCAATTTACTTTTTGCCGAAGGTGGGTGCTGTCGCCCAATCTGCGGTTAGCATGGAGTTGCCGGATGATTCTGGTGGTTGGGTTTTGCATAAACGCGCCGCCAGTCCAGAAGAGTTGGCGACCTTGTCTGCGGATACCAAGTTCTCGAAAGCGTTTTGCTTGATTGCACGTCCGGGGGAGTTTTCTGACGATGGTTATCGCATTCCAGATCGGGTGGATCTCTCGTTGGTGCTATCAGGAACGGATTTGAACAATTCAATTCACCGGCCTGAGCGGTGCATGCCAGCACAGGGGCACAACATCACCTCGTCGAGCGAGCAAATCATTCGTTTGGCGAATGGTCGTGAATTTTCAGTGAGGCGTTTGGTTTCCACACAATCCCAGCAAGTGAGCGGTGCTGGAGAGCGTGAGCAATACGCCAAGTTTGACTGTCTAACTTATTATTTCTTCGTCGGGCATGATCGCCTGACGAATGATCACTTGGGTCGCACCCTGATTGACATGAAAGATCGTCTTGTCCGCGGGATGGATCAGCGTTGGGCTTACGCCACGGTTTCGATGTGGTATGGCAAGGTGCCATGGATCGAAAGTGAAGTGAGTGAAAAAGAAGCCGATGAGAAAATTCAGCAGTTTCTCGCGAAATTTGCGGAAACTCAAATCAACTGGGATCAGGTAAAGCGCTGATCAGTTCTTTGGCAAGGTGGCGGGTTCAATTTTCGCGGCTTTGAGGAAGCCGATGGTTTTATCCAAGTAGTCGATGTATTCGACGCGTTGGCTCAGGGTCACTCCCGAGGGGACCTCTTGGGTCAATTGCGTGCGGCGTCGGGCTTCGGTGAAGTAGGCCATCGCCTCGGAGGCGCGTCTTTCAGTCCAGGCGTTTGCGGCCATTTTGCCCATCAATGCGGCGATTCGATAGTGTGCTTTGGCACCGTGGCGGAGAGTGCTGGTGATTTCGTAGGCCGCAAGTGCGCCATTCAGGTCGCCATTTGCCTCGCGTGCCACGCCGAGACCTTCATGGATGAGTGCGCGGGTTTGGTGAAACTCTTCGTTGAGCCAATGCATTTTTCCGGCGGCGAGTTCGATCTCGTCCGCGGAAGATTCGAGGGCTTGCCATGCGGATGCTGGATCATTTTGATCGAACGCGAGATTTCCCTTTCTGAGGAGGTGTTTGGCTTTTGAGAAATGCGAGCGGAAGGCGGGTTCCATTCCGCCTTGCAGGAGGATGGCGCGATTGAAGGCATTTTCCGCTTCGGAGTCTTTTCCTAGGTAGCTCAGCAAATTGCCGCGGTTCACGGCCGGGCTTGGGTCAAATGAGTGGAGTTCCTCTGCTTGCAAGTAATCCTTCACCGCAAATTCCGTGGCCACGTTTGAGTCGGGGAGTTCGGTGGCGGCAGCACGGGCTTGGAAGAGTGCAGCGCGGTCCATGAACAACGAGGATTGTGGCCAGACTGTGAGGGCACGGTCCAAGGCCTCGATCCGAGTCTCAAGTGACGTGATCGGGATCTTACTCAAATAGCTTAGCCAAAGGGCTTGGGTCACTTGAGTGCCCTTCCATCCGAACGAGAGTGTCACCAAGATGCAGGAAATTGAGATCACCGATACCAGCAATTTTGTGCCGACTGCGGAGAAGGCGCGTCCGCTGCGAGCAAAGGGGAAAGACATCTGCGCTAAGCAGAAGCCGAGCAGGAGCACCCCGGGGAAAAGGTGGAAAACAAAGCTGAAGCTGGATTGCACAAGCATGCCAGCGAGAGCCGCGAGCCCGCCGATTCGCCAGAAACTGCTATTTTCCGCGCCGGTATTTTTTTCAAAAATGAAGATTCGCAAGATTGCGATGATGGCGAGAGTTGCGAGCAGGCCAGCGAGCAGGCCAGCGCCGATGATGCCGTAGTCCGTGAGGGCTTGGACGAATTCATTGTGAACCTTGTCTGGACGGTGAGTCAGCAAGTTGCCGTGAAGTTTGTTGTTGGCGAAGCGAAAACACTCCCAACTGAAGCTCTGGCTGCCGCCTCCGATGAAAGGGTGAAGGCTGACACAGGAAATGGCCATGCCTAAGAAATAGAGGCGGCAGGTGTTGTCGAACATGCCCGCGACCGTTGTGGATTGTTGGCGCAGTTCTTGAGCATCTTCCCAGCCCACAAAGAGATAGGTCACCAAGCCTAGGCCGATCATTGGGATCGCGATCAAGGCAGGGGCAAACCATTTTGCGCCTTTCTGGTGACCGATGACGAGGGCGCCGCATGCCAAGACACTGCTGCCGAGCGCCGCTCCGAAAATTCCTCCGCGAGAGCGGGTGTAGTAAACTGCCACAAGGCCGGCCACGGCAATTAGCCCCCAAATGACGCGCACCGCTAGGTGGTAGCGGCTGAGAATGGCAGCAGCGCCAAGAATCAGAGAGCAGCAGATCAGGAAATTTGC
>JBILPN010000190.1:0-6577 GCA_044373865.1 Luteolibacter sp.
CGCCAAGGATCACAAGAAATCCCGCATTTGGCTGATCTCCGACCTCCCACGCCACCGCGAGCGCCTCGCCTCCGAGCTGGAACTTTGGGGAATCCTCGGCTTGGTTTTACCCGACGGCCCCGTGGAAACCGGCGACGGCAGCATCGCCGACCCAGAATCCGCCGCAGAGTGGTTTTCCGTCTTGGAAATCCTCGCCCGCGCAGATTCCTGCGTCACCATTTGCGGCAGCGACTCTTTCTCCGGCAAGGCTCCCTCGCCCGCAGCTCTCCGCGCCAGCCGGACACCTCTCAAGCCAGGCTCCCCGCTCGATCCCCTCGAATTGGCGAAATCTCTCAGCACTCACGGCTACGAACGCGTCCCCACCGTCACCGCGCGCGGCCAATTCGCCGTCCGCGGCGGAATCCTCGACCTGTTCGCATGGCAGGCGGCGAAACCCCTGCGCCTCGAATTTTTTGACACCGACCTCGAATCCGTCCGCGAGTTTGACCTCGATTCGCAAGCCTCGACCAGCAAGCTCGCGGAGGCGGACTTGCTGCTCGCAGAACCCTCCGCCGCCGGCACCGTGGCGGATTACCGACGCCAGGGAGATTTGATCATTTCCTTCAACGCGGAAATCCCACGGCCCGACGTGCGCATCCTGGAGGGCGCTGCGGAATTCAACAGCGAGGAAAATTTCACTCTCGCCTGCTTCGGCAGCCCGCTCGGCACCTTCGAGGCGGGCGATTTCGTGCTGGAAGAATCCCGCCGCGAGACCTTCTTCCGCCAACTCAACGCTTGGCAACGGGACGGTTGGGACATCGCGATGGTTTTCGGCAACAAGGGCGAGGAGGAGCGCTTCGCGGAACTCGCCGGCAAGGACCTCGCGCGCGACCTTGGGCTCACCGCCGTCCGCGGCGAACTGCTAGCCGGCTTCACCCTGCCCGTTTCCAAACTCGCGGTGCTTTCCTCATCCGAGCTTTTCGGCCGCTACCGCACGCCCGGCGGCCCGCGCCGCTCGCTCATGGAAAAAGCCCGCGCCGCTCGCGCCCGCACGACCGTCGACGAAATGGAGGTGGGCGATCTGGTGGTGCATTACGAATACGGAATCGGACTTTTCAAAGGCATCCAACAAGGCGATGAGGGCGACGAACTTGTCTTGGAATACCGCGACGGCGCGCTGCTTGGAGTCCCGCTCGAACAAGCGCACTTGGTCGGCAAATACGTCGGCCTCGGCGGCAAAACCCCGGAACTGAACAAGCTCGGCGGCACCGCTTGGAAAAATGCCCGCAAGGCCGCCGAGAAATCCATCCTCGACTACGCCGCCCAACTTCTCCGCGTCCAAGCCGAACGCCAAGGCGAGGTCGGCTTCGCTCACCCGCCGGACTCACGCTGGATGTGGGAATTTGAGCGATCATTCCATTTCACCGAAACCAGCGACCAACGCCGCGCCATCGAGGAAACCAAACTGGATCTGGAATCAACCCGCCCGATGGATCGCCTGATCTGTGGCGATGTCGGCTTCGGCAAAACCGAAGTGGCAATCCGCGGCGCCTTCAAGGCCATCACCAGCGGCAAACAGGTCGCGATCCTTGTCCCCACCACCGTCCTTGCCGAACAACACTGGCGCACGTTCCGCGAACGCATGTCGGACTACCCAGTCCGCATCGAACTCCTCAACCGCTTCCGCAGCGCCGCGGAAATCCGCAACACGCTGGAAGGACTTGCCGATGGCTCGGTGGACTTGGTCATCGGCACGCACCGCTTGGTTTCCGGCGATGTGAAATTCAAGGATCTCGGGCTGGTGGTGGTGGACGAGGAACAGCGCTTCGGAGTCGCACATAAGGAGAAATTTAAGCAACTTTTCCGCCAAGTGGATGTCCTCACCCTGTCCGCAACTCCCATCCCCAGAACGCTTTACATGGCGCTCATGGGCGCGCGTGACATGTCCACCATCGACACTCCGCCACCCAATCGCGTGCCGGTTTCCACCACCGTCTGCGCCTACGATGAACGGGTCATTCGCGACGCGATCCGCCGCGAGATGAAACGCGGAGGCCAAGTTTTCTTCCTCCACAACCGCGTGAAAACCATCGACATGGTGGCCGCAAAAATCCGCGAACTCGTCCCCGAGGCGAAGGTTCTCATCGGCCATGGACAAATGGACAAGGATGACTTGGAGGTGGTCATGCATGCATTTGTGAAAGGCGAGGCCGACGTCCTTTTGGCCACAACCATCATCGAAACCGGCATCGACATCCCGAACGCAAACACCATCCTCATCGACCGCGCGGACCGCTTCGGCCTGGCGGATCTTTACCAACTCCGCGGCCGCGTCGGACGGGCCGGAGAAAAAGCCTACGCCATCCTGCTGCTGCCGCGCGACATGATGACCATGGGAGACGCTCGCAAGCGCATCAACGCGATCAAGGAATACACCGCTCTGGGCTCTGGTTTCAAAATCGCGATGAAGGATCTGGAAATCCGCGGCGCGGGCAATCTGCTGGGCACGAAGCAATCCGGCCACATTTCACAAATTGGCTTTGAGCTCTACTGCCAGCTTCTCCGCCAATCCGTGGACCGTCTCAAGGGGCGGAAAGACGCTCCTCGCGGCGAAACGGGCTTCAAGGCGGATTGCATCATTTTCAGCGAGACCGCGTATGCCCGGGAGGATCCCAAACTCGTGCTGCCAGCATTTTTACCCATCGCGTGGCTGGCGGAGACGAAGGTCCGCATCACCGCTTACCGCGAGCTTTCCGAAGCCGCCACCCTCAAGTCCCTCGCCGCACTGGAGGCTTCGTGGCGCGACCGCTTCGGCCGCATTCCCGCGCCCGCCGCCCGCTTGATCGAGATCGCAAAAATCAAGGCGCTTGCCGCGGCCGAGGGGATTTCATCCGTGGAAATCCAAGGCCAGCGCCTCATGCTCCACCGCAATGGCGACTACATCTTACTGGAAGGACGCCGCTTTCCCCGCTTGCAATCCGCCTCACCCCAAGGGAAGCTCTCGGAGGCAGCCACGATGCTTCAAAATTTTTAAGTCCTCCATGAATTCCATGAACTCGAATTTCTTCCGAATGCTGCTGCTTGCGGGAGCCATCACCTCGGGCGCCTCGCTCTCCGCGCAAACGAACGCCCCAACTCGCAACAGCGGCCCGATCGAGGTGAACGGGATCGCCGCCAAGGTCAACGGCCGCGTCGTCACGCAAAACGAGGTCTCATTCATGCTGGCTCCGATTTATTCGAAACTAGCGGCTGAATTCCCACGCCGGGGCAGCCAATTT
This sequence comes from Luteolibacter sp., assembly GCA_044373865.1. Classification (GTDB taxonomy): domain Bacteria; phylum Verrucomicrobiota; class Verrucomicrobiia; order Verrucomicrobiales; family Akkermansiaceae; genus Luteolibacter. Next base: position 3,258 of record JBILPN010000190.1, read on the forward strand.
GAGGCGAAATTCAAGGAGGCCAGAGACGGAATCCTCCAAGAATTGATCGACCGACAAATCATTCTCGACGAGTTCAAACAACTCGGGGCAACCATCAAACCCAGCATCATCGACGAGGAAATCAAACGCCAGATGCGCGAGCTTTACAACGGCGACGAGGTGAAATTCCGCGAGGAACTGAAACGCAGCCGCCTCACGATGGAAGGCTACCGCGCCATGACTCGCGAGAAAATCGCGGTGCAATCGATGCGCTCACAACAGTTCTCTGACGCGCCGCCGCCACTCCCAGACGAGGTTCAAAAGGAATACAACGAAACGAAATCGAAGTTCCGCGCTGTGGAAAAAGACATGATTTCCTTCCAAAAGATTTTCATCCCTGCCAACGACCCTCAGAATCCGCTGGCCACCCCGGAAACACAACTCTCTCTTGCCGAGGAAATTGCAAAGAAAATCGCCGCCGGCGAGGACTTCGCGGAATTGGCGAAGTCGCACTCCAAGGACGCTTTCGCCGATGCTGGCGGGCTGCAAGAAAATGTGCCGCGGCTCGATTTATCGCCTGAATTTGCATCGATCTTATTCGACGCGACGCCCGGCAAGATCGTCGGCCCACTGATGGACCCACAAGGCTTCACTCTCGTCAAACCCACCAAGGTCGTGCTCGGCCCAGCACCCGCCCTCGACGCGAAACTCCGCGAAATCCTGGAAGAACGCATCCGCCGGAAAAAAACTTCCGCCCAATACGACCGCTGGATCGAAGGAAAGCGGAAACGCGCGATGATCGATATCCGCGACTGAGAATTCTGCTATTTCTCACCACAAACTCGCCCAAATTCGCGGATTTGTTCGCTCTCGATGAATGATCCGGCTTGCCCTTCGCCGCCCGGCAAGTCATGGAGAGGCCGTGACGCGTGATCTAGCAGCCTATCCGGCCTGGCAGGAGGACGATCTGGGGCTGCCGCTTCCAGACTCTCCCCATGCATGCTCGGTTTGTTTACCCACATGGCAGTCGATTCTCGACTACGAGGAAGGCCGCGAGAAAGTCTTGCGCCGCATGCGCACGGGCTACCCGCGCTTTTTCAAACACCCAGTCGTGGAACGTTTGTTCGCCGCCGCCAAGGCTGAGGTCGCCGCGGAAAATGAGGAGGTCATCGTCCTCCCTACCCGCGCCGCCGTGCAGCGCGCCCACCGTTGGGTCGAGCGCCGGGCAGAGACCGCCGTCCGCATCACAAGCTTCCACGGACTCCAAGTCCTCGTCGTTCCCACCAAGGCGAAACCTGATGCGGACGCTTACTGGCGCTTCGCCGGCGAGGTGGTAAGCAGCCGCCAAGCCCAAGATTTCCTCGATGGAAATTTGCGCGAGGGCTCGAAGTCTCACCTGCTTTCCCGCGCTTTATCGAAGTTTACCGGCGCCGCTCCGGAGGACACGTTTATTTTCACCAGCGGAATGGCCGCCGTCACCGCCGTCCTACGCGCGCTTCCCGGCCTGCTCGAAGGAAAAAAAACCCTCCAACTGGAGTTCCCCTACGTGGACAGCCTGAAAGTCCAAGAACTCTTCGGCCCCGGCGTGGTTTATCTCAACCAAGCCGTTGGTGAGTCGTTCGACGAGGCGCTCAGGCGCATCCGCCAGTCCGAATTCGCGGGAGTCTTCACGGAGGTCCCCAGCAATCCCTTGCTCCGCACGGTCGATCTCAAACGCGTCGCGGAAGCCTGCGCGGAAAGTCGCACGCCTTTGATCATCGACGACTCGGCCGCTGGTCCCTTGAACGTCCACGCACTCCGCTTTGCGGATGTCGTGACCGGCAGCCTCACCAAGTGGGTCTCCGGCGCTGGCGATGTGATGGCCGGAATGGCCGCCGTCCGTGCGGATTCTCCTGTCGCCAATGCAATGCGGGAGTCGCTCGGCGCGGACTCGACAGACTGCGCGCCACTCTACGTCGGCGATGCTGAAATTTTGCTGTCCAACCTCAAGGGCTACCCACAGCGCATGGAGATGGTGAACTCCAACGGCTTCGCTCTGGCCGCATGGCTCCACGAGCACCCCGCCGTGGCGGAAGTCTGGCACCCTTCTCTCACTTGCAGGGAGCACTACGAAGCGATCATGCGCAAAGGCGGCGGCTACGGCGGACTGCTCTCATTCACCCTGAAGTCACCGAAAAAGACCCCGAAGGTCTATGACGCGCTACGCGTCAACAAGGGCCCTAGCTTCGGCACGTGGTTCACGCTGACCTGCCCCTACACACTGCTGGCACACTACCAGGAACTGGAATGGGCGGAAGCCTGCGGGGTGTCGCCCCATCTGCTGCGCGTGTCCTGCGGCACGGAGCCCATCGAGACCTTGATCGCAGCCTTTGAGGAAGCTCTCGCCCAAGGCTAAGAACCGAAACTCAGGAAAATTTTCCGCCCGGCCAATCTCAGCGCAAGCTCAGAAAAATCCGGAAAACCCGGAGTCGCTGGGTGGCCCGGGGAAGTTTGCCTCCAGAAAATTTCGCCAAACTTGCTGACTCTCCGCCGACAATAAGCCGCTCATCCGCACAAGGCACGCATCGCACATCAAGCATGGCAAAGGACCACTCACCAAGTGGCCACCGGAATCAAACCATGCCGATCTGACATAAGCGCGCAGCTCCCCACGCGGTCTGCGGCACGCAATGCATGCCGCGAAGCGCTCCCGCATGTCATGGCTCAGCATGAACTCGGAAAGCCGGGCCTCCCAATCAATTTCACGCACCAGAAACTCTCGCACCGCCTCTTTGGATTCCGCCGAAAACTGGCTGGCGACGGCATCGCGACAGGGCTGGCAAATCGCATATTCGAGCACGCACTCGCCCAGCTGAATCTCATGGCTCACCAACCATGGCTGCGCGATTTCCACCAAAGGCAGCCGACACCGCACGCAGTGTGAAAAGGGCTCTCCAGTCTCCTCGGAACCCAGCAAATCTCCAATCATGCACATGCCGGCAGCATGCCAGCCACCGCCACGAATCAAATCGGAAAATTCGAACCTGCTACCGGCTTGCAAACGCGCTCCGCCAAGGCTTTTTCACCCGGCCACCCCAGTCTCCCGAGCTGCTCAAGCACCTGCGCCAACGACGGAACCCACAGGCCCTCACGCGCGATTTGCTCCCAATCCCGCGGAAATTCCGCCGCGCTCAGGAGCCCGCTTGCTGCGTGAAAGCACAGCCACGCACGCCACGCACGCAGCTCAGCTCGCGGCCCGGACATCCGGCTTGCCAAATGCTGAAAGTGCCGCACCGGATTCCCCAAATACCCGGAACTCCCATCCGCCGCACGCTCAATCACCCACCTCATCGCCTCATACG
>JBILPN010000191.1:0-6551 GCA_044373865.1 Luteolibacter sp.
CCGGCTCGGCCTTGCGCACGGCGCGGAGCAGCTCGATGTTGGATTTCAGCACAGGGCTGCCAAAGGCGATCGACGCGTCCGCCTCAACCTGGCCGGGGACGAGGATGATTTTCCGCCCGTTGACCTGTTTGGAATCTAGTGAAACTTTCTGCCCCGTGAGGTTATACTTCGTGAGCCGCTTTTCCCTCAACACACCGATCAGTCCGCGCGCCGCGAAAAGATCGAACTCGTCAAATCCACCAAGCAGTAAGCTTTCTAAATCCGAGGGAATCTCCGGATCAAAGTAAATCCCCTGCTGGTCTAAGACCCATGAATAAGGGAAATTGAAAGCGGCTCCTAAACCTTTCGAACGGATAAACCCATCCTCAACTCGCACAACTGGACCTCCCAGCGCAGGTGCTATTTCGGGTCTGCGCCCCCAAACAAGAAGCCGAGCGGCGGCAGAAACTTCTGATAGTTCATTCACTTGACTCAGTTCACCACTCGGGCTTCGCAGATAGGCCTCAACGATTTTGCGCTTCCATGGAGAAAACCCAACCGTGACGGATGCCCCCTGATTTTTGCGAAACATTTCCTTCTGAAGCCGCAGATGATCCAAAATATCGCCAAATCCGCAGCGCTCACCTGAATCAGGGTCAAAATAATGCCCATACCGGAGGTAGGCCGCCTCAAACAAGCATTCGATGCTCACGGCTCGCCGAAGCTTCGTCCCGCGCAAGGCCGCACGATCCTCGGTCAGACCACGCCCCGCAAAAAATGGACTTCCATAAGTGACGACTTTTTTGCCATGAATCAATGCCTCCATTCCCATCAGGGAGCTCCCCACCATCACCGTATGACTGAATGCAAAACACTGCGCAGGCGATAGATCTGGAGGCAGCAATTTCACTCGGCGATCCGCCAATAGACTTGGAGAAAAGCACGAATTCTTCTGACGATACAAATGATCTGGATGCGCGCGGACATACACCACCGCGCTTCCAGACTCATCCAACGCATCCCTCAACATCTGGTCAAAATCTCGAACTTGCATGCCACCGTAGCGAATGGCGGCGTCCCCTCGCGTCTGATCCACCAACAAAATCCCAGATTCATCTGGTAACGCGATTTTACTGAATTCCCCCGGAAACCAGTTGTATTTTGAGACCCCGATTTCTCGATATTTCGCCATCAATTCTGCCACAGCGTGATCCTTCCCCAAGTCTTTTTGCATCCACCCCACTGGCCCGCCCTGCTCAAGCGCCTCCAGAAGATCAGACTGCCCGTCGCATGCGTAATGAATACCACGGGAATCTGCGATCAAACCGTAAACCGGTCCTAGGCCACCCGGCCGAATCGACCGAACTAGAGAGTCTTCCAACAGCAGCAAACACCCGCCATCTCGCTGCGCCGCCCGCAATGCCGACCGGCCACTTGGCCGATACCCCCACCCCACATGCAGTGGTCCACGTGCCCCCTGTTGCTCACGCAAGAACGCAGACAGCAGGCGATGCTGTAAAACTTTCCGATAAATCCATCTCGTTCTCACCTGTGAGTGCACCTTCATCCGACTTCAGTTTCGACGGACTACGACACCATTGTCAACCTTCATGCCCCCAGCTGGCACAAAGCGTGCACCTCTCTCTTCTTGACAGACATTCCGCAGTCACCTACCAAGCTCCCAGCCTGCACCGGCGAACAATTGGTGAAATTTCCCCGTGCCCGCCTGCCCCATGACTCTATGACACTCTCAAGCCTTCAATCAAGGATCGTCGGCATTTTTTGCCTCATCCCACTTGGATCGTGCAGTCTTGTTTCTCAAAGCGGCCCGAACAAAAGCAGGATTAACCAAACCACGCCAGACTTCTCATTGATCGAGGTGAAATCCTTAGAGGAAATCCCCGCCAGAGCACGCAACTACGGTCTCGCACAAGCACCCCCTCCTCTCCGTGGTGAGGCATATTCTGACAAAATTAGACCCAGAGACTCCCTCAGCTTTCACCTTACGGACCTCGCTGAGGAAAGCCCATTTTTCTCCCGCGACCGAATGTATGAATTTGGCCCCGTAGAAATTCCCGATGCCGGCAGAGTATCTATTCCATATGTCGGCGAAATTCAGGTCATCGGTCTCACGCTCGCAGAAGTCGCCGCCGATCTCGGTGAACGAATCAAACCCGTATCCGCCACCGCTCGCGTCTCGGTCATCCGTGTCGGCCGGGTCCCAAAAACGGCAAATGTCATCGGTGAAGTCAATAAACCCGGACCCATCCCGCTGGAACGCGCTGGAATCACTTCAATTGACGCACTCGCCTACTCTGGCGGAACCACCAAAGAAGAACACCTCTTCACTTATACCCTCCGTCGCAACGGTCGCGACTACCCGTTTGACTACGTGGGATTTCGGCAGAACGCCTTTCCTCTTGAGGAAGGAGATTTGCTCAACGTCTCTGCCGACTCAGCAAATCGGTTCCACGTCATGGGGGCAATCAACCGTCCCACAACGCTGGTATTTCCAATTCCTGAGCCATCACTCGCTGACGCACTCGGTGCCGCCGCCGGCCTCGACGAGCGACGCGCAGATCCCTCCGGAGTCTTTGTATTTCGAGCTGGTGACACAAACCAAATTTTCACCTTCAATCTAAACGACCCCGGAATCATCCATCTGATCCAACGCTTCCCCATCCAAGGTGATGACCTCGTTTATGTAACCGAGGCGCCCCTGGCCCGCTGGAACCGTACCATTTCCCAATTCCTCCCCGTCGCCGTATCTCAAGCAGCGAACTCCGCGAGCCGCTATCAAAATTAATCCCCATTGCACCGTAACCATGCCCATTTTTAGCATTGTCGCGGTGATGATCTTCGTCTGCACCAGCTGCATCCCTTCCATCGGCCCCGCACCATTCCAGGAAACAAACCCGTTCACTCGGCCTGCCGAGCACCCGGGCGCAGGTCCGCAAGCCACTCAGCTCACCCGGCCCATCCTAATCCGAAAAAAAAATGGCCACTACCAAGTTGCCAAATCTTGGCAACTTCGCGTTGGCGGAAAACGCTGGAAAATCCAAAAAGGTTACACCTCCAACGGCATCACCGCCCCCTCCCGCATCAAGGCCTCCCTTGGCGATGGTGTCAACCGCCCGGAAACATGGGCAGCTGTCTTTCATGACTGGCTCTTCACTCAACCCGGAATCAGTCGCGCCCACGCCGACCAACTCTTCTACGAAACACTCATCGCTTACGGAGTCCCGGAACACAAAGCTCGCCTAATGCACACTTTTGTTGCCGCTTACTCAGCATCGAAAAAACTCTAATCGCAAGCACACCCCGTCGCTCAACTCAACATGCCCGTTCACATTCCCCGGCATTCTCCATGGACTGACCAGCGCCTCGTGCTCTGGGCACTCCTTCACCGCGAGACCATCACACGCTTCGGGAAATACAAATTGGGCGTCCTCTGGATGCTTGTAGAACCTCTCATCAGCGTCATTGTAATTGGGCTTCTCCTCGGACCCATCGTCGGCAGAACTTCGCCTGACATGCCCTATGCTTTTTTTCTACTCAACGGTTTTGTTCTGCTCAAAACCTTTGTCGGCCCAGCAATGGCCGGAATCGGAGCCATCAGCTCAAACTCCGGCTTACTCGTTTTCCCAAAGGTGCGCCCGCTCGATATCCTCCTCGCGAGATTTCTCTTCGAACTCGTCAGTTCCCTGTTCTCTTTCACCATCTTTTCGCTCATCGGCCTCTGGATCGGCATTCAAATCTCACTTGCCCACCTCCACATCCTCCTTGCCACATTCATCATCACTTGGCTCCTCGGCAGTGGAACCGGATTAGTGCTCGCAGTCGGAACTGCACACTTCCAATCCCTTGAAAAAATTTTTAACTTTATCAAGCGCCCCCTCATCTTTGTCTCATGTATCTTATACCCACTCTATAATTTACCCAACGTCGCACAAAAAATCCTACTCTACAACCCACTGGTCCATACGATCGAACTCAGCAGGAAAAGCATGTTCCCGCTCTATCACATTGGACAAGTCAATCTGTTCTACCCAACCGCTGCCGCCATCATCGTATGCGCTGTCGGAACTTGCATGTTCCACAACAACCGCCACATCCTAACACTTCGATAATTTTCACACCGCGATGATTGAGCTGAAAAATGTCTGCAAGTCTTACCCTGTCAATTCCGGTGTAAAACACATCCTGAAGAATGTCTCGCTCTGCATCCCCGGTGGGACCAATCTCGCAATCCTTGGACCGAATGGCGCCGGCAAATCAACACTCCTTCGCCTCATCGGTGGTGCCGAGGCTCCGAACCACGGCAGCATCCATTCCGACCTCAGCATCTCTTGGCCTTTGGGCATCGGCAGCGGATTCCAATCCTCACTTTCCGGCCTTCAAAATGTCCTTTTTGTCTGCCGAATCAATGGGCTGAGCAGGCTGCAAACACGCCAAGTCATCGACGAAGTCGTGGAGTTCACTGAACTTGGCAAATACTTCGAACTCCCTGTTCGAACCTACTCTTCAGGCATGCGCGCGCGCCTGAGTTTCGGACTTTCCATGGCTTTCTTGTTCGATATCTATCTTGTCGATGAATTAACCTCGGTTGGTGATGCGATCTTTCGTGCAAAAGCAAAAGAAGCTTTCGAGAACATGCGCAACCGCGCCTCTCTCATCTTCGTCTCGCACAATCTACAAACACTCCGCGAAAGCTGCAACTCCGCGTTGTTTCTCCACGATGGCTCAGCCGAATTCTTCCCCGACATCGAGGACGGTATCCTTGCATACCAAGAGTTCATCCGTTCGGATCGCTTAAATCATGAACAAGAAATACGCGCACTCAAAAAAGCCAAACGCCTCGAAATGCGCCGGCAAAAAATCGAAAAATTGAACCGCGCCGCATCGACTGAATCAGAAACTGCTCCCTGAGCCAAACTCCTCATTGCCATGCAATCTCCACCAACAAAGAACCGAAATAACCTCGCATCTGCCTCCATCTGTTTACTAGGGATTCTCTACTTCGCCTTGATTCTATCCGCTGTCGCATATGTATGGCTCGTTGCACAAGACCGCTTCCTCAGCGTGGCGTCCTTTAAAATCTCTCAACAGAACTCAACCGGCGCAGAACTCGGCATCGCCCAACTCGCCCTCCCGGGCCTTGCTGACAACGGTTCCTCGGACTCACAGCTCGCCATCGGATTTGTCAATTCCACCGACCTCTTGCTAGAACTGGAAAAGGATTATCATCTGAGCCAACACTTCACCTCACCAAAACAAGATTTCATCTTCCGTCTCAACAAAGATGCTCCTCTCGAGGACCGCCTGGATTACTATAGAAAACGGATCTTTGCACACTTCGACAAAGAAACTGGGCTCACGATGCTCACCGTGGACACTTTCGATCCATCACTCTCCCAGCAAATCGCCCAACAAGTTCTGAATCGTGCCGAGGCTTTCATCAATCAGGTCAATCAATCCATCGCCGACCAACAGATTTCCTTCATTCGCTCAGAACTCGATCGTGCGGAAAAGCAAGTTCAGACCGTTAGCGCGGAACTCCTCGACCTTCAGAACACTCACAACATCGTCAGCCCAGATGAAGCGATCTCCGCCAGCCTCCGAACTGTCCAAGAATTGAAACTCGAACGCCTCCGAATCCAAACGGTCCTTGCATCGATGGAGCGCGACTCACCAGAATCCCCTCGCATCCCGACATCGCGCAGTCAACTGCGCTCTCTCGAAGAACAAATCGCCTCGGAATCCACGAAAATCTCTGGCCCAGAACAGGACCGTCTCAACCAAATCCTCGCACGCTACCAAGAGCTCCAACTCAAGCTCGACTTTAGCGTCAAAAGACGGACAGGAGCTGAATTGATCCTTGAAAAAAACCGCATGGATGCAGTGGCGCGATCACGCTTTATGTCGGTAATTCAACATCCATATCTTCCGGAAGCCGTAGGCTATCCACAACGTCCCTATGCAACAAGCGTCATCATTGTCCTTGGCGTCCTCCTATTCCTAATCCTTCGCGTTCTCGTGCACTCAATCTATGAGCGGGTTTCCTAAAACAGGCTTCAGAGCAACTCTATGCTGCCCATTGCCTAAATCGCAAACGCACCAACTTTAACAGCCTCTCAAAAAACGAGCGCGGAAAATTTTCCTTAGGGTTCTTTACCGCCAAGCCGTTAGAACCAAGACTTCTTTCACTCTCTTTAAACTTCTCAATCAGTGCCTTCGAGCGCTCGGGGTAAGTTCCAAGCTTGAGCGCACGTTCTGCCAAGCGTAATGCGGTTCTTGTGCGGCCCGCAGCGTAATTCAACTTGGCTAAATTGCGCAAATACTCAGCGGATTTCCCTCTCACTCTGCGGTCAAACTCAGGGAACGGGCTGCCATCGCAAAATGCCAAAGTCGTCGCTTTCAACAACCCGACCTCCAGTAGAAATCTCGGGATAGAATGCCCACAATATGGATATTTAACGAATCGAGCCTTAGGAAAACACCGCCGCAACGAGCGCTCGACATACGCTCCATCCTCAGAATTTTTAGGATCATAAACGATCGTAGGTGTTGCT
>JBILPN010000192.1:0-6531 GCA_044373865.1 Luteolibacter sp.
TCTGGTTGGTCTGCGGGGTCGATGTAGTCATAAACCCGTTGGATGATGGCCTCGCAGGTGGCGGAGGCAATGACTTTGTTGGTGGCATCGCGCGCCTCGCCGTAAGCGCGGATGGTGAAGGTGTCGGAGCGCGGGGTGGCGGCGTTTCCGAGCACGTTGAGCAGGTCCGCCTGGGTGAGGTAGCCGGGTGCGCCTTGGAAGCTCGATCCGGTGCCGGCGTTTGTATTTCTATAGTTGTAGCCGGCCACGGTGGCAGGGGGGATTTCAAAACCGGCACCGAGGCCGATTCCGAAGTTTTGGTTCAGGTTGGCGTTGTCGATCGCTTGCTGGAGTGCGCCGCGTTGGGCGGTGTCGCCGCTGCCGATGCGGCGGTTGACGAACTCTGATAGAGACAGGAACGGGCCGCGTTCGCGGACTTGTTCGACGATTTTTTCCGCGAGAAGTTGCAGTTCGGCATCCGTGTATTCGCGTGCTCCGAGCCAGTAGGTTTCTTCGGGGAGGTCGCTTTCCACCGGCAGGCGGAAGCGGCTGATGTGGGAGGAGCGGGCGCTGGTTGCGGGGAGCTTGGAGAACGCCGAGTTCTTGGCAACCTTGTTGAGTTTGTTCACGACAGCCTGCGAATCGTGGATCGAGCCGAGCATCGCCTGCCAAGCGGCAACCGAGGTGGAGTTGATGTTGAAGGCTCCGTTCATCATCTGCCAAGAGGCGATTTTGGCGTAGGCATCGGCAGCGGTGGCCTCGCTGCTGAGTTGTGAGATGAGCTTGCCTTTGGGGGGCTGGAGGCTTATGCGCGGATCGATGAGCGGCTTGCCGGCGATGAATTCTTTGACGATGGAGGAGGTGGTTCTGCCGGTGGTGCCGAAGGGGCCGGTCTGGTCGGCGAGGCCGGAGAAGTAGAAACGGTCGTAGAGCGCCAGGTTGAGGAGGAATGAGTGGTCGGCGAGGTTGCCGCCGGTGATCACCTCAGAGGAGTTAAGCATCGGGTGGGCCCATGAATTGCCGATGGGTTGGGCGAAGCGTGGCATGAAGCCGGACGATCCACCGGGATTCGCACCATTGAGGCTGGCAAGCGTCTGGAGCGGGGCGAGCGGGACGTCGTACTGCACGCCAAACTTGAGGCCGGTGTTGCCGGTTTGGCCGGTGATGAAGTTGCCGCGGCCGGTTTTCGGGTCGAACTGGAGTAGGTTGTTGGTGCCGTTATCGAGCCTCTGAAGTGAAATTTCATGGGAGTGGTTGGCCGGGTGGTCGCTGAGTTTCTGGGTGGCGGTGGCGACGGTGGCGTGGCTGAACGCCCATGGTTTGGTGGCAAGCTTGCCGTCCTCTCCATCCGGGTTGAGCCCGCCGAGGGTGGTTTTGGCTTGGGCGCTGATGATGGCAAAGGGTTTTGTGGTCCCGATGTCCTTGATCTTGGTTAGCGAATGGGAGTGCATCGCCATGGCATTGACGGTGCCGGATTTGGGATAGGTGATCGTCTGGCCAGCGCCAAGCATGCTGTCTTGCAGGCCGGTGGGCTTTTCGTAGTCGAGCTCAATCATGCCATAGGAAACGAGACTGCCGGATGGAGTTGGCTTGGCGAAGATTTCCACGGTGAACTTGTTTTTGCTCAGCGAGTCCACACTGAGGGGGGCGAATTTCACGGAGAATTCATCGCTCGCGCGTGCCGGGATGCAGCCACCCCGGGACATGTTGACGCCGTTTTCAACTTCGTTGGTGGTGACGCGTAGGCCTTTGTATGAGGGGCAGAACCAGTCGAGGTCGAAGCCAATGCCGTCGCCGCGCCATCCGGGCATGCCATCGATGGAAAGCGTCCGGGTTCCGCCACCGGCAGAAGATCCGGTATCCCAGTCGGAGAATTGGCGATCGCCATACTCATCCTTCCAGGTGCGATTGGGGTTGATGTAGGGTGAAAACATCATGACCTCACCGGGTAGTAAGCGGAAGGTGGTGTTTCCCGGGACTGGATTGGTGGAGCTCCCACCTTGGGTTTTCAGGGTCATGCCGAAGCGTTTGGCCCGGTTGCCCGCCTCGGATTCCTGGTAATACATGGTGTCCAGCGGTGCGGGTGCGTTGGTTTGCGCCACGCCGTTGCGGAAAACCTGCAGGGCGAAGGGGACATTGCCGAAGATGACCTTCAACTGGTTAAATTCCAGCGCCACGTTGTAGGGATTGTGCAGGGTGACCACCGGCGTGTAGAGCAAGTGGAGCAGGTAGTCGTAGGAGGAACCCGCAAAATTTTTCCCCCATGGGCCGTGAAGTTGGATGGCCTCTTCCTGAGCTTTGGTGCCCGGTGTTTTTGGAATCAAATCGGGGTTGGCGCCAGTCGGTCGGGGGTAATCGTAGATATCCCGGGTCAACAGGCTGAAGACCAGCTGGACCTTGGCGATCGTCGGCATGAGCACAACTCCCGGAGGCGGAGCGGGTTGGACGATGCCGGGCGTCGCGGAGTTTGCATTCGAGCCTACCGCCGCGACCCAGCCTGCTGGACCCTGGGCTTTGAGGACCGGCACTCCGCCGGAGTTGGTCAAGCGGGTGCTGTCCTTGTAAATTCTGGCGAACTGCCACAACGACTCCCAAGTCGGATCCGAGAGCGGGGTGATGCCGAGACGGGAATCGTAAATGCCTTTGCCCTGGGTTTTTGCACCCACCTTCTTGCCAGCATAGGCCGGGGGGAGCGCCGAACCGTTGGTGATCAGGCTCAGGTCCTCCTTGAGGCCGCCGCTCGCCACATCGGTGAAAATTCCGACCGATGCCGAGGTGACGTCATGGGTGAGAGGCTTGAGGGCGTCTGCCGCGGCTTGGTTGGCTAGGCGGGTCGTGGCCAGCTGCAGGTTTTCTTTCGAAATGCCTTTCTGGATGGTGCGGAATCCGTCCTTGCCGTATTCAAAGATGGCGCGTTCGAGATCTTGGAGGCCGGCGAGAGATGCGGTGTTAGGTCGCTCGCCGGAGCCGAGTTGGGCGCTTTGCATGCCTTTTGTCGTCGCTTCGTCCACGTAGGGCGTGTTGATCCGGGCCTTCACACCTTCGTCCATGACCGCCCAAGCAAGAGCCCCGCGCGAGGGAGATGTCGGGATTTTGGAGGCGATGACGATGTCGGCCGTCGCAGCGGCACTTCCCAGTGTGCCTTTGCTCCAGAGTGTCACTGCGGGAGCCGGGCTGCCAGTGGTGCTGAGGGCTGTGTCTTTTGCGAAGTCGATCTGCCGTGCTTTGTGGTCGAGACTTGAAGTCAGCCAGCCGAGAAATTTCGCATCGCGTGCGGATTTGTCATAGTCTCCCGCTGTCGGAAGCGTGCCGGGAACGAGCTCCGTGGATTTCCAGACGCCGGTGAGCCGTGGGTTTTTAGACTTGTTTGCAGGATTGGAATCCAAAACGTCCGCTCGTGCGGTCACACGCTGGTCTGGGCCGGCGTTTTTCTGGAGATCGCCGATTGCCAGCATCAGCGCCAGTCGGGCGTTGGCCTGGGCCGTCGCCATCGCGTTGTTCTGCGAGGATGCACGCAATGAGATGCTCGAAAGCGTCAACAGCCCGACCGCGACGACGGTGAGCAGAATCATCAGCGAAAGGGTCACGATGATCGCAAAACCCCGTTGCTGGCTGGATTTCGTCTGAATTGAACACAAACGATTCGCACGATTTAACGTCTGCATGAGAGTGGGCTAGAGGGTTTTGGTTTTTTGGAAGTGAGGGAACTGAGAGGTTCCGGCAACATTGAAGAGACTTTAAAAGTAATTACAATGCATTAGGTGCGGAGAGGTGATTTTACGTCGTGGTGGAGGGGGAGAAATTGGAAAAGACGCAAAATATCCCCTCCGCGACGCAATATAGCCCGTGATCCAGAGAACGATTGGGGATGTGATGGTGCGTATTGTGGTTCCGTCCACGGGTCGTCGAACCATGAAGCCTCGAATAACATCTCCCCTGATTCAATCGTTGGCGCTCTTGCCGATGCTTGTGATGCCGGCAATGGCCTCAGAACGGACGGCGCAAGCTTTCCCGCGGCCGCCCGTTGTTTCGTGGGATGCGGCAAAATCCACTGCAACCGTCGGATTTTCCGGCAAGAATGACACGCTAGTATTCAAATGGGCGGATGGCCAGCGCACCCGGCTTGCGGCGATGTGTGGTGAAGTGGTTTTGATGGATTAGAATACCCTAACTGACATGAAACGATTTTTAAAGATGGCTGTTGGGATGATCCTGTTGACGGGGTTCCTGGCAGGTTCCGCTCTTGCTGAAACCTTCGATGAAAGGCGCTTAGCGGTCTTGGAAGCGTTTGCCAAGGACGGTTCGGAGAAATTCATCCGCGCGGAATGTCTTTTCGCCCTCGGGCGTTCCGAAGAGGCGTTGGTCCAGGTGAACAAGGGGCTGGATGCGCTGGAGCCCGGCAACAAGATCAACCGCTGGATGCACGGTGGAAATACCGGCTTCATCGCATGGCCGGGAATTGATTGTTATATCCGCTTTGAAAAACTCATGGATGCGGCAACGAGGGAGCGTTACCGCAGGATCTACACGGGCGGAGTTTTCTACGCCAAACTCTCCACTAGCAATCACAAGATCATGGCGGCCATGACGCGGTATCTCGCCACTCAGGTCTGGGGGCCGGATGCATTCATCGCGGATCCTTATTTTATGAAAAAAGATCCCTACATCATCGAGATGACGGGCAAGGCGAAAAACCCGCCTCTCGGATATGTGTGGGGAACCAGCTTCACCAAGGGAGATGCCACGGGTGAGAACTACTTGCGGGAAATCATCAAGTCCACCATGCGCGGCGGGCCGGGTGAGTTCGCGTCGCGTCCCTATGGTGCGCAGAATGTGCTGCCGCTTCTATCACTCGCAGATTGTGCAAAAGACCCGGAAATGGCCGCGCGGGCACGCATCGCCTACGAGGTCTGTCTCATCCAGATCGCGCCGGCCTGGCTGCGCGGGCACATCGCGACTTTCGCGCCGCGCTCGTATCCGGATACCGAGTCCCAGCAGCCATGGGGGTTCGCCACTCTGCCATGGTTGTATTTCGGCGGTGTGTCTCCCAAGCTGGCCGACGCCAAGGCGGCCGCTGCCGCCGCGGTCAGCACCTATCGGATTCCATCAGAAATTGTGAACGCGGCCACCGAGCGGTCCGCATCTTATTTCTATCAGGCATTCATCAACGGCTGGGCACTCAACCATTACGTGAACCAGAGCTATGCCATCTTCTCGCGCTCGGCCAAAGCGGGAGGCAAGCCCTGGCAGGGCCAGAGCTATCCGTGCGGCGTCATGTGGGATGAGCCGGACGCGGGGAAGGGGAGCCATCTTTGGATTACCAATCCCGCTGCCGATGAGCCGGGCAAGATGGGCATTCACACTCATGGCGTCCGTGCGTACGAACAGGAAGTTCTGGGACGTGACAGTCTTTTGTTCGTTTTTCAAATGCCGGCGGATGTCACGTTTCCCTATGCTTTGGGATATGTCCCCGGCGGACATCGCGCGTTCATCAACGATGCGGCTTCCGGCGGACGGATTTTCCTTCACTATGGCAGTGTGTTGATCGCAGTCACCGCCTCGGAAACCTTTCAATGGAAACCTGCGGACGGCATCCGTGCCCCGGCCTCGCCACCTCGCGAGGGTGATTCGGAGTTCCGGGTGAATTCCCGCAACTGCGCCATTGCCATCGAAACCGCGCCGCCTTCTGAATTTCCCGGAAGCGATCCGGCGGCGCAATTGGCCGGATTTCGGAAAGCGATCATGGAACGGAGCGCCCTAAAATTCACGGGTAAATCTCCTGCTTCTGGCGCTTACCGCAACCGCTTCGGAGACACGCTGGAATGCACGTTCGACGGCAAGGATCGGGTCAATCATGAGACTTTTGACTACGCATCATGGCCAAGCTCAAAGAGCCCGTGGACGAACCAGAATACGGCCGAAGGACCGTTGGAAATCCGCGGCCAGAGATCTAAGCGCACTTATGATTTCACCAACTGGAAAATTCACTGACGCGACCACTCACACCATCCCATGAAATCAACCCTACGATTTGCCCCATTATTCCTTGGTCTGGCCCTGCACGCCGCCGAGCCGTCCACTGACCGTCTCGGCATCGAGAACGACTACGCGAAAATCAACGCCGAGGCGGAGAAGGCATCCAAGATCCCGCTGCGGTCGTCCGCAGAGACCAGCCAGCGCGATGGCATGCCTAACTTGTTCGCCAAGCTCGACAAAGGCGGACCCGTGACCATCGCTTACTATGGTGGTAGTATCACCGCAGGTCCCGGGTGGCGGACTCATTCGCTTGAGTGGTTTCGCAAAACCTATCCGAATGCCAAAATCAATGAACTCAACGCCAGCCTCGGTGGTTCCGGATCGCTCGTCGGTGTCTTCCGCGCGGATAGTGACCTCGTCGCCCCCAAGCCGGATGCGGTGTTTATCGAATTTTCTCTCAACGACGTGGCGGACGTGCGGGATCGTCCGGCCGAGGTCGCAGGGGCGCTGGAGGGAATCGTCCGTAAGCTCCGCATCAGCCAGCCGGATGCGGACATCTGTCTGGTTTACACCCTG
>JBILPN010000193.1:0-6517 GCA_044373865.1 Luteolibacter sp.
GCGGGCTTTGGCGAACCAGTCGAAGACCATCCGCTTGCCCGTTCACATGGTGGACAAGATTGCAAAGATGCGGCGGATTGCGGCGATTTTGACAGAAGCGCTTGGGCGCGAACCGACGGATGAAGAACTCGCAGATGAGGTTGGCTTGCCGCACCGCAAGCTCGCCTTATTGAGGCAAGCCTCGTATCGTCCGACCTCCTTGGACGCGCCGATCAATGAAGGCGAGTCAACGGAGTTTGGCGAAGTGATCAGCGATGATCGTGCGGTTAATCCGTTAGATATGCTTTCTGATAAAAATCTGCATGGTGAGTTGGACGGCTTGCTGGCGGTTTTAGACGAGCGTGAGCGTCGGATCATCGACGAGCGCTTCGGCTTGAACGGTCGCAAGGCTTTGACCTTGGAAGAGGTGGGACGTGAGTTTGGTGTCACGCGTGAGCGGATTCGCCAGCTTCAAAACTCCGCCTTGACCAAAATGCGCCGTGCGCTCCGTAAAAAGGAAAAGCCGTTGCCGAAGCCGCTCGTTGGCGATTTGGCGGAGGCGTGACGATTCTCAGTGAGTGCTGAGTTCTTGGTGTTCAACTGCGGCGGGAATTTCCTGCCGCAGTTGTTTTTTTTTGCGGAGTGCGGGGTTTGGGAAATCAGGCACGTTTGGATTTTTTCCAAATCTGGATCGCTTCCAAGAAAGGTTTGGCGTAGCGCTGGACCTTCGCCGCGCCGATTCCAGGCACCAGCAGAGCCTCCTCCGTGTTGCGGGGTTGGTAGCGGGCGAGGGCTTCGAGCGTTTTATTGCCGAAAATGACATAGCTTGGGACATCCTCGCGTTTGGCGATGCGTTCCCGGATGTCGCGGAGCATGGAATAAAGTTGGCCATCGAAGCCATGGTCCTTGAGCCCGATGTCCTTGCGCCCGGCTTCTGGGTCTGGCCACACGAGGCGGAATTCTGAGTCGCCGCGCATCACCTTTTCACCGAGTGGGGTGAGGGTGAGGAGGGGGAACTCGCCGGTCACGGTGACCACGAGGCCGACGTCTGCGAGCGAGCGCATCAGGCTGTTGAGGTATCCCGCGCCTTTGTCCTTGAGGATGCCGTAGGTGGTGAGTTGGTCGAGGCCTGCGCTGAGGATTTCCTGTGAGCGGCTGCCGGCAAGCATTTGGACAATTCTGCCGCGCCCGTATTTCGGTTCCCAGCCGAGGGGGCTGCGGCGTGACATGCGGGCGACGCCGCTGAGCGCTTTGCGGACGATGAGCGCCTCCTCCGCCGTGGGGGGGCGCGCCTCGCCGGAGCCTTCGTCCCGGCAGACATCGCAGCTGCCGCAGGTGCCGGCTTCATCCTCGCCGAAGTAGCTGAGAATCCACTGCTGGCGGCAACTGCGCGAGTAGCACATTTCCACCATCGCTTTGAGCTTTTCACGGTCCCGCCGGTCTTTTTCCTCGATTGCCGCCTCGTCCAGTTCCACTTGGCGGGTGAGGGTGTCCGGTTTGAGCAAGCGCGTGCCCTTCATCCGTTTTTTGGGGATGTCGAAGCGCTCGATGTATCCGGCGCGGCCAAGAATCGACATGGCGCTGCCGACGGACATCGAGTTTTTCACATCGGCTCCTTCGGCGATTTCATCCAGCGTGCGGTGGACCTCGTAGTCGCGGTCCGCCTCATTGAGAAGGTATTGATAGATTGCGCGGACGGTGCTTGCGCTGGGGTTCGCGCCGTCGATGAAAAACTCTTGAGTGCGTGTGTCAGCGTAATTGAAGAGCAGCTCGCAGACGGCGTTTTCTCCGTCGCGACCGGCGCGACCGGCTTCTTGGTAGTAGGCCTCCACGCTGCCGGGAATTTCGTAATGCACGACGAAGCGGACGTCTGAGCGGTCGATGCCCATGCCGAAGGCGTTGGTGGCCACGGCGACGTCCGCCTTGCGTTGGATGAAAATTTCTTGGGCGCGCTCGCGGTCTTGGTCGCTCATGCCGCCATGGTAGGCGACGCATTTGATTCCCCAGCTGGCGAGAGTTTCCGAGACGGACTCGACCTTCTTGCGAGTTGCGCAGTAAACGATGCCTGTCTTGTGGGCGGCGATGACGGCGCGCATGCGTTCGTCCTTGTGCGCGGCCTTATCGACGGCGGAGATGTTGAGCGAGAGGTTCGGCCGGGAAAACCCGCTGACGCGCTCGAAGGGCTCGCGGAGTTTGAGGACCGCTGAGATGTCGTCACGGACGATCGGGGTGGCGGTTGCGGTGAGCGCGACGCACTGAGGGCGGCCGATTTTTTCGAGGGATTTTCCGAGGCGGAGATAGTCCGGGCGGAAATCGTGCCCCCATTGGCTGAGACAGTGCGCCTCGTCCACGGCGAAGAGTGAGATCTCGATGCCATTGAGGGCGTTGAGGAAGCTTTCCGCGCGGAAGCGCTCGGGGGCGACGTAAACGAGTTTCCAACGTCCGCTGCGCATTCCATCCAGCCGTTCCTTTTGTTCCGGCCAAGTGAGGGTGGAGTTGATCATGGTGGCGGCGATGCCGCGCGAGACCAGAGCGTCCACCTGATCTTTCATCAGGGCGATGAGAGGCGAAATGACCAAGGTGACGCCGCCGAAGCAGAGGGCGGGGATTTGGAAACAGAGCGACTTGCCGCCGCCGGTGGGCATCACGACCAGCCCGTCGCGGCCCGAGGTGATTTCCTGGATGACGGCTTCTTGACCTTCAAGAAACCCAGAGAAGCCGAAATACCGCTTGAGCGCCTCATGAGGCGTCATGATGAGCGGTTTCGAGTGCGAACGGGGCGGAGACATGTGGCCGGGTGGGTGAACCGGGGGTTTCAGAGCGTGTGGCCCATGCGCAGGCGTTTGGTTTCCAAATACTTCTCGTTGTGTGGGTTAGACGGTAGGCTGATGGGGACTTGGGTGACGATTTCCAGTCCGTAGCCTTCCAGCCCGACGACCTTTTTTGGGTTGTTGGTGAGAAGTTGGATTTTGCGGACGCCGAGGTCGTGGAGGATTTGTGCGCCCATTCCGTAGTCGCGGAGGTCCGAGCCGAAGCCGAGTTTTTCGTTCGCCTCGATGGTGTCGAGCCCCTCTTCTTGCAGCTTGTAGGCGTGGATTTTTGCAGGCAGTCCGATGCCGCGGCCCTCTTGGCGGAGGTAGAGGAGGACACCGCCTTCGATCGAGATTCGCTCGAGCGCGGCGGACAGCTGGCCGCCGCAGTCGCAGCGTTGAGATTGGAAAACGTCGCCGGTGAGGCATTCCGAGTGGACGCGGACGAGCGTGGGCTTGAGGGGGTCGATGTCGCCTTTGGTGAGCGCCAGGTGGTGGCTGGCGTCGGTGGAAATCCGGTAAAGATGGCAGTCAAACTCGCCGAAAGCGGTGGGCATTTTGATCGTTTGCTCGCGTTGGACGAGTTTTTCCGAGCGCCTGCGGAATTCGATGAGTTGGGCGATGGTGCAGGCCTTGAGGCCGTGGTGTTGTTGGTAGGCACCGAGTTGGCCGACGCGCGCCATGGTGCCGTCGTCGTTCATGATTTCGCAGATGACGGCAGCCTTGGGGAGACCGGCGAGGTGGGTGAGATCGAGCGCGGCCTCGGTGTGTCCGGAGCGGCGGAGGACGCCGTCGGAAACCGCTTGGAGCGGGAAGACGTGGCCGGGTTGGACGAAGGCGTCCGGTCCGGCGTTGGGGTCAGCGAGGAGTTGGATGGTGAGGGCGCGGTCGGCGGCGGAGATGCCCGTGGTCACGCCGGCGGCGGCATCGACGCTGATGGTGAAGGCGGTTTTGTGGCCATCCCGGTTGCGGCGTGTCATTTGCGGTAGGTCGAGTTCCTCCGCGCGCTCGGCGGTGACGGGTGCACAGATGAGGCCGCGGGCATGGATGGCCATGAAATTGACCATTTCCGGGGTGCACAGTGAGGCCGCACCGATGAGGTCCGCCTCGTTTTCGCGGGCTGGATCATCGGCGACGATGACGAGGCGGCCGGCGGCGATTTCGGCGATGATTTCGGGAATGGGGCTGAAGACAAGTGGCGTGTCAGACATGGTGCAAGGGAAAGTGAGGATGGTGCCGGGCCTCAGTTGAGCGTGGGATCATCTGGGGCGGCGGCGAGGATTTGGTGGAGTGGCGAGATGCTGCGGAGCAGCGCGGCCCAGAGACTGCGGTCGTGGTCGCGGCCGAGCAAGTCTGCGGCGGCGGGTGTTTGAATCCAAGAATGGTGGTGAATTTCGTTCTCCAGTTGTCCGGGTGTCCATCCGGAGTATCCGATGAAGGCGCGGACGATGCGGCCGGGGCGCTGGGCATGGAGTTGGGCCTCTGCGGCAGAAAGGCGGAGTGACCAGCGGAGGCCTTGTTTGCGGCTCCACCAGAAGGCGGAAAAGGTCAATTGGTCGCGGGCGACGGGGCCGCCGTCATGGACTGCGAGGTGGCGGAGAGGGAAAAATTGATCTTGCTGGGGAAGCAGGTCGCCGACGGTTTTGCCAGTGTCTTGATTGAGGATGAGACCCAATGCGCCCTCGGTGGAGGAGTGCTCGGCGAGGAGGACGACGGAGCGTGAGAAGATGCCATCGCGCAACGAGGGGTCGGCCAAGAGCAGTTTGCCTTGGAGCCCGAGTGAAGGTTCAGGTGTGGATGAATCGCTGGCCACGGGAAAATCCTAGCGCCGCCGCACCGGTTCGCCAACCGTTGAATCGAGAGAATTCGTGCGGACTGGCGGGTGTGAGGGCGGCGATCTGGGTTTGGCAGGCTGGGTTATTTCCTGCGGCGTTTTTTGGATTTGTCGATGTTTGACTCGTGGTAGCGGCTGCGCTTTGCGGCGGGGCCGACTTTGGCCGCAGGGCCGGCTTTGGCGGAGGGCTTGCTGTGGGGTTTGCCTTGTTTTTTCACGGGCGTGGGGCGCTGGGGGGTGACGTGGGTGCCAGCGGTGGTGGGTCTGCCCGCCACGGCGAAGTCCACGAAGCGTTTGTCGAAGTCGATGTTGATGACGCGCAGCGGCAGTCGCATTCCGAGTTGGATGACCTTGCCATCGCTGGAAACCCAAGCCATGCGGTGCATTTCAAAGCGCCAGCGGCCCTCGGGGAGATCCTCGCGTTTGACGACGCCGCGGACGCCCATGTTCGGGATTTCCACCATCAATCCCATGGCGCGGACGTCGGTGATGAGGCCGTCGAAAACGGGTGGTTCGTCAAGGCTGGCGACGCGGTCGAGGTATTCGAGGAGCTTGATTTGCTTCGTCTCGCTTTCCGCATCGGAAGAAGTGCGCTCGGTGTCGGAGATGTGGCGGGAAATTTCCCGGAGCTCAGCTTGCGACGGGGTGTGGTCGCAGACTTTCGGCGGGTTTTCGAGCAGACCTTGGAGGGCGCGGTGGACGATGAGGTCGGCGTAGCGGCGGATGGGGCTGGTGAAGTGGCAGTAGTCGGCTTTGGCCAGGCCGTAGTGGCCGATGGGTTCCGCGGAGTAGGCGGCGCGCTTGAGGCTTTTGAGCAGGCCGAGTTTGATGACGTGTTCCTCGGGTGAGCCCTTGGAGTCATCGAGAAGTTTCTGGATATGAGCGCGGTTGGTGAGGTCGCCGGGGCGGTAGCCATGGGCTTTTGCGGTCTCGGTGTAGTCGAGCAGGCGGGAGGGGTCCGGATCGTCGTGGATGCGGTAGAGCGTTGGTTTCATGCGCTCGCGGAGGATTTTTGCGACGGCCTCATTGGCGGCGAGCATGCATTCTTCCACGAGTTGGTGGCTCTCGGTGTGGATGACTGGATCGGCGACTTCCGCCCGGCCGTGCTCGTCGAGGCGGATTTTAATTTCCGGCATTTCCAGGTCGAGCGCGCCTTGTGCGAAGCGGCGGAGGCGCATGGCGGCGGCGAGCTTCCAGCCCTCCCGGACCATTTTGGCGAGGGTGGGGTCTGAGCCTTCAGGGGCGGGATTTCCGTCGAGAATGGCTTGGGCTTGCTCGTAGGAAAGCTTGGCGCGGCTGTGAATGACGGCGTCGATGAACTTGGCGCGGGTGATCTCGCCGCTGGAGGAAATTTCCAGCAAGGCGCATTTTGTGAGCCGGTCCACGTGGGGCTTGAGCGAGCAGATGCCGTTGCTGAGCTCGGTGGGGAGCATCGGCAAAACGCGGTCCACGAGGTAGGTCGAGTTCCCACGCTCGCTGGCCTCTTGGTCCATCACGCCGCCGGGTTTGATGTAGTGTGAGACGTCGGCGATGTGGACGGCGAGAGTCCAGCCATGGCGGGTTTTTTCCAGCCAGATGGCGTCGTCGTGGTCCTTGGCATCGGCGGGGTCGATGGTGATGACGAGCTTGTCGCGCCAGTCTTTGCGGCGTGAGATTTCTGCGGCGTCAGGTTCTTCCGGGACGGCGCGGGCGGCGGCGAGCACATCGTCCGGGAACGAGGTGCGCAGGCCGTGGCGGTGAATGACGGAGACGATGTCCACGCCGGGATCGCCGGGCCAGCCGAGGACCTCGATGACTCGGCCACGTGGAGTTTCTTCGCGGTTTTCCCAATTTTCTAGGTCAACGACGACCAATTGCCCGGGCTGCGCGGTGGTGTCGCCGATGACGTCGATTT
>JBILPN010000194.1:0-6508 GCA_044373865.1 Luteolibacter sp.
CATTGGCTGGAAACGGCCCGGAGACTTGGCGGTGATGTTTCAGAAGTAATCGACACCGCACAAAAAGCCGCTCGCTATGGTGGAAGCGTAGGCGCGAAGGCTGACAAGTCGGCAATTGTTTGGAGTAGGAAGAATCTTGAAAGGTGGGGATGCTTTACACCCGAGGGCATGGAAAAAATGAGGAAGGGTGGATCTCCCCTCCCAAAATCACCCTAGGACCAGACGCGGGCGATGAAATAGCATTGGATCACGTTTTGCCCCGTGCCGTGGTCCCTGAGCTTGCCGCTCGGTTTTACAATCTGGAAGCTATCCCATCGAAAAAGAATCTTCTGAAGAGCGCGAAGATCACGAGTCGGGAAGTCGATCTTGCCAAACGATGGCACCGGGAAGGGTTGCTGTCTGCGGAGGGTCTGGCGGCAGTAGAAGCCGCCAAGAATTAGTAAATTCCTTTGCCACCGTTGTCTTCCATTTCGTTTGGTCTTTCCCGTCTTAGTAAATTTTCAGTAAAATCGGGATTTTTAAACACGAAAAAGGGGAGCTTTTCCCTCCCCTAAGTCATTGATTATAAGTAAGATGCGCGCGACAGGACTCGAACCTGAACAGGGTTGCCCCCACTAGAACCTGAATCTAGCGCGTCTACCAATTCCGCCACGCGCGCACATGCATTAGGTCGGCAGGAAAAGAGCAGCTTGTTCTGGGGATTGCAACTCCGATTTCTGGAACTTTTGAAAATTTGGCAGACGGATCGGGTGAATTGTCCCGCTTTGTAAGTTGCCAAACCCTTGTGCTGTCACGCACGCTCACTCCATGCAAAAGGCCACACCACTCATTCTCGTGCTTTTTCTCGCCATCACGGCGACCTTTCTTGCCGTCCGTTCGCCGCAGGTGCCGCCAAGGCAGCCTGCCTCGGTGGTTGATGCAAGTTCCTTAAAATCAGATGATTCCAGTGCTGGGTCTGCGCCAACTGTCAAGACTGACACGCGTGTTGTCGTGGCAGAGCCAAGACCTTGGGGGCACGCATCGTCCGACATCGCGCCAGATCCCGGAGCGCACTTTGGGACTTTGGAGAATGGTTTTCGCTACATCGTCTATCCCAATAGCGAGCCGCCCAAGCGCGTTTCGCTGCGGCTTCACATTGCGGCCGGGTCCTTGATGGAGGCGGATGACCAACGTGGCCTCGCCCATTTCTTGGAGCACATGGTCTTCAATGGTTCGAAAAACTACACTGCGGCCGAATTGATTCCTAAAATGCAGCGCTTGGGAATTTCCTTCGGCGCGCATGCCAACGCTTACACCTCGTTTGACGAAACCGTCTACATGCTGGATTTGCCGGATTTGTCCGAAGAAACCCTCAAGCTGGGATTCACTGTCATGCGAGATTTTGGCGACGGCGCGTTGCTGAGTCCCGATGAGATCGACAAAGAGCGCGGCGTGATTCTTTCTGAAAAAATGAGTCGCGACTCGGTGAGTTTCCGGTTGATGGAAAAGCAATTTGCCGAGTTGCTGCCGGATTCCCTGGTGACCCGGCGGTTCCCGATCGGGACGGAAGAGGTCATTCAGAATGCATCGCGTGAGCGGTTCACCGACCTCTACACGCGTTACTACACACCGCAGCGCATGACCTTCGTGGTGGTTGGCGACGTTGAGCCAAGCGAAATCAAGGCGCGCATCGAGGCCGCTTTTGCATCCATGGGCAATCCAGAAGTTCCCGGTCAAGATCCTGACTTGGGAGAAATCAAGCCGGCTGAAGGGCTTGAAACTGCGGTTTTTGCTGATCGGGAAATCAGTTCAAGCGACGTCTCCCTGACCCTCGTTCGTCCCGCGCCAAAACGCTTGGATACCGTTGCCACGCGGGCAGAGGAAATGGCCTTGGACATTGCGCACGCCGTTCTCAGTCGTCGCTTGGAGCGGCTTTCAAAAATCGAAGGGTCCGCCATCGCCTCGGGCTCCGCGTCGAATCAAAGTTTATTCAACCACATTGAACTTGGTTCGATTGACGTCACGGCCGCCGACGACCGCTGGCAAGAAGTGGTGCCGATCATCGAGCAAGAATTCCGTCGTGCTTTGGAGCATGGATTTCTGCAGAGCGAGTTGGATGAGGCAAAATCCAATTTGCTCAATGCCTACGAGCAGCAAGTGAAGCAAAAATCCACGCGCAAGTCCGAAGGAATTGCCACGGTCATCGCGCGTTCGGTGAACCGTCAGCAGGTTTTCTCCGATCCCGAGACCGACCTTGCCTTGGCGGTAAAGAGCCTTGATGGGATTGACGTGATGAGCTGTCATCAAGCGTTCAAAACCTTTTGGGACGCCAGTGGATACCACCTTATTCTCACCACCAAACAAGAGCCGGCGAACGCCAAACAAGATCTCGCAGCCCTGTTTGAAGAGTCGCGTGGGAAACCGGTAGAAGCCCCGGTGCCGCGCGCCACGGCGGTTTTTGGCTACACGGATTTTGGCAAGTCAGGTAGCGTCATCTCTCAGAAAGAAGCCTCGGACCTCGGCATCACCCAGCTTGTTCTATCCAATCAAGTGCGGATCAACCTAAAGCCAAGTGACTTTGAAAAAGGAAAAATCCGGCTTCTTGCCCGCGTGGGATCCGGCAAGTTGACCCAGCCGAAAGGGATGCCGATGCTCGACACCTTTGCCAGCGCCGTCTTCGAGGGTGGGGGATTGGGCAAGCATTCGAACGATGAATTGCAGGAAATTCTAGCAGGCAAGAATGTTGGCAGCAGCTTGTCAATTGGTGACGACAGTTTCAGCCTTGCAGGAGTCACCACCCCCGCTGATTTCGGCACTCAAGTCCAGCTCATGTGCGCCTCCTTGCTGGATCCGGGATACCGCAACGAGGCGTTGTGGCAGTTTCAGAAAGCCATTCCAATGATCTATCAACAACTCAAGCATACCGGTTCCGGTCCGCAGCGTGAGATGGAAGCGTGGCTTCATGGGGGGGACGACCGGTTCACGATCGCGCCGATGGAGAAGCTCTCGGCATACACCGTAGAGGATGTCAAAAAGTGGCTAACACCCGAACTCACCCAGGCCTATTTGGAGCTCAGCATCGTCGGAGATTTCAAACTGGATGAAATTTTGCCGGATCTCCTTGCCACCTTTGGAGCCATGCCACCGCGAGCCGCGGCCGCACCTGTGCTCGCGGAGGCACGCAAGGTTCGCATGCCGGTGCCACCCGCCAGCAAATCCTTCACCTACGAGTCAAAAATCTCGCAAGGCATCGCCACCGCCTACTGGAAAACTGCGGGTTTCCGCGGGAATCAGCAGGAATTCCGCCGCCTCAACATCCTCGCCGAAATACTGGGAGATCGCCTACGCGAGGAAATCCGCGAGAAGTTAGGAGCCTCCTACAGCCCTAACGCCGGTGCCGGTGGCTCCGACGCGCTGGTGGATGTGGGATACATCATGGGGCAGAGTGTCGGCAAACCCGAAGACCTCGAGCTTCTATCAAAGACCATGCGTGAGCTAGCCGATCAGTTCGCCAAAGAGGGAGCCACTGCGGACGAGCTCGACCGTGCGCTTAAGCCAACCCTCGGTCAGCTCGACAAATCCCTGCGCGATAACAACTACTGGTTAGGAACCGTCATGAGCCAGTGCCAGTCGGAGCCCAAGCGCCTGGCGTTGGCGCGTGGACGCGATGCCGATTATCGTTCGATCACCCTGGCGGAGATCAATGCGCTGGCGAAAAAATATCTCAGAGCGGAAAATTCCCTGTTTGTCGCCATCCAGCCCGCCGTGCCAAGTTCAAACTGATCAAGACAATGCAACACTCTCAAATCCGTCCGCTCGAGGATGACGACATTGCAGCAGCCGCGCAGCTGTTGGAAGAGCTTAATCCCGCGACGCCGCCGTCGCTTGTGCGCGAGCGCTTGGCCACCTTGTTGCGTGAGTATTCCCACTATCATCTTGTTGGAGCGTTTCATGACGGGCGGCTCGTGGGCGTAGCTGGTGCATGGATTGCCCACAAAGTTTGGTGTGGTGCCTACCTGGAGATCGACAATCTGATCGTCGCAAAGGATGCCCGTTCCATGGGCTTCGGAGCGAAGCTCATTCTCCATTTGGAAGCGCTGGCGCAAGCGCACGACTGCAAGATTCTGGTGCTCGACAGCTACACTGGGAACCATGCCTCGCACAAACTTTACCATCGCTTGGGATTTGAAATTTGGAGTTTTCACTTCATCAAGCCGCTTGGGGACTGGCAGGGAAGCGGAGTTCGAACCACATGAGTGGGAGATCGATGCGCGTCGCCATCGTTCACTATCACCTCGGGCAAGGCGGTGTTGCACGGGTGATTGAGCGCAGTTCGGAAATTTTGAGTCGCGCGGGAATTTCCCATGTGATTCTTACGGGTGATGCCGTGGCGAGTTGCCGAAGCTCCTACCCCATCCGCGAAATTGCGGGCTTGGGCTATCAGAACGGTGAGGGTGGGGGAGGGGACGCGCTTGAAGCCATGGTGAGCAGATTGCGTTGCGAGGCAAGTGCTGCGCTAGGTGGGCCGCCGGATCTCTGGCACTTTCACAATCACTCGCTGGGAAAAAATGCGCGGGTTGGCGAACTTGTCGCGCGGTTGGCTGACGATGGCGAGTGTTTGCTGCTCCAGCTTCACGATCTGGCAGAAGATGGGCGGGCGGCGAACTATCAGCGGATTCTCGACCGGAACCGGCTCTATCCGATCGCGCCGCGCATTCACTATGCTTTTCTCAACTCGCAAGATCGTGCTAGGTTCATCGCGGCAGGATTGCCGGCGGAGTGTGCCAGCGTGCTGCCCAATCCAGTTCTGCCTGAGTTGCCAGAGAACGATTTATTGGGAGAGGAAAGGGACGCCATTTGGTTTGCGCCAGTGCGTGGGATTCGGCGCAAAAACTTGGGAGAATTGTTGTTGCTGGCAGCGTTGAGTCCCGAGGGAGTGCGGGTGGCCACCAGTCGTGCGCCCAGCAACCCGGCAGCGGTTCCGCAGCACGCGCGGTGGCAGGAGCTTGCGCGCCAGCATCGGCTGCCCGTCGAGTTCGCGGTCGTCGATCGCTTGGCACCCGTGGCGGGTGCTGCGTCAAATTTTGAGTCATGGCTCAAGCACTCCACCCACTTCATCACCACTTCAGTTGCCGAAGGGTTTGGCCTGCCTTTCCTTGAGGCGATTGCCCATGGCAAGCCTTTGATCGGTAGAAATCTAGCACATCTTGCGGCTGATTTTGCAGCGAACGGGATCGTGCATGGCGAGCTGTATGATCGGCTTCTTGTCCCCTTGGAGTGGGTGGGAGAGGAGCGCTTGCGTGCCCACCTGAGCTTCAATCTAAAGCGGGATTTTCAAAATTTCGGGCGCGCCGTCATTCCTAGGATGATTGAATCCGCGATGGCTACAATCGTGTTAGGTCAATCCTGTGATTTTGGAAATCTGCCTGAACAAGTGCAGCAGGAGATTCTTCAGACTTGCACGAGTCCAGCATGTCGGCAGCGCGTCATGGTCCAGCAAGGGCCTCGTTTTCAGGGTGCCGTCGCGTGGTTGGCCCGGGTGAATCAGCAGCGTGCAGCCAGCCATTCCGCAGGGCAGCTTGCAGCCTATTCGGCCGATCGATTTCGTGGTATTCTAATCGAGAGATACCGCGAACTCACCGAGCAAGCCGCCGGGCCGGCACGATATTTGCCTGCGGAAGAAGTGTTGAATGCCTATTCGAAGCCCGAGATGTTTCATTTTTTGGTGACGACACCCCAGCGGCACCGAGCGGTGATTTTTGACATTTATGGCACCTTGCTAACTGGGCCGGCCGGAGGAGTGAAGCCGGATCCGGTGGCGGATCCAAAGCTGCGAGAAGTATTGCTGAGTCATGGCTATCAAGCGCCCGAGTCGCCAAGTGCGGCGCTGCATGCGCTGGTGCGTCGCGCGCATGCTGCAGCGTGCGAGCCGTATCCGGAGGTTGATCTGCAAGTCCTTTGGCGCGAGTTATTGAAGTTGGAGGCCGGGGTTGACACCCGCCAGTTGGTGCGGGATTGCGAAGCGGTTTGGCATGCGACGACAGCGATGCCGGGTGCGGCGGAGATCGTGCAAGAGCTTGCCGGTTGTGGAATTCCACTTGGGCTGCTTTCTAACGCACAGTGCAACACGCTGGATGCGCTGGGAGATATCGCGTCTTGTTTTGCACCCGATCTCAGCCTGCTTTCCTATCAGGAAGGCATTGCCAAGCCATCGCCGCAGTTGTTTGAGAAGTTGGGGGCACGTCTTCGTGTGTATGGCATTGCGCCGGGCGAGACCCTATTTGTGGGCAATGATCCCATGCAAGACATCGTCCCCGCGGCGGCGCAAGGGTTCCGGACTGCGCTCTTTACAGGGCATCCCGCTTCGCATCGACCGGGAGATTGTTTGCCAGATGCCAAGTTCGCATGCTGGACGCAACTTCGACAAATCATCTAGCCAAACAAACTGAATCAACGGATGTTAACTGAAATCGAAATCGAGTGGTCGTCGCGCTGGACCCAGCTTCTTCAAGCGCATTCCGTGAGCGAT
>JBILPN010000195.1:0-6505 GCA_044373865.1 Luteolibacter sp.
GTTAGGGCGACTCCGAGGGGACCACGGGGTCCCCTGGGGATGATGACAAACCGTTCCATGGTGGAACGCTGGATTCCAGGGATGCCGGATTGGTGGTTCTAGGGCATTTCCACCACATTCAAGCGCAGGAAGAGCTTGCCG
Organism: Luteolibacter sp.; assembly: GCA_044373865.1. Taxonomy (GTDB): domain Bacteria; phylum Verrucomicrobiota; class Verrucomicrobiia; order Verrucomicrobiales; family Akkermansiaceae; genus Luteolibacter. The sequence continues at coordinate 142 of JBILPN010000195.1, forward strand.
TTCACCGCATTGCTCTTGGGCAAGGTGATGGTCATATCGTCGGCAGCCGCGCCGTTTTCATTGATGAGCGCGGGCGTTACGTTAGTCCAGCCCGAGAGGTCGGTGCTCCATTGGCCGACTTGGGTGGTCACGGATTCGGATTCATCGCTGCGGGTGTAGCTGAGAACCAGGTCCGAGCCCACGGTGGCGAGCGTCGGCAGAATGGACTGTGAGGAAACAACCGGGCTGCCACCGAGCACGAATTCCATCAGATTGGTGATGCCGTCGCTGTCAGGATCCGCACCGGGAAGTTTGGACGCTTCATCCGGGAGCAGGGCATTCGGGGTGAAGCTGTCGATCCAAGTCGCGAACGGGTCTCCCTGTGTTTCCGTGACCGTCACGGTGCTGGTGGCATTTGAGAATGTGGCTTCCTGATTCACACCCAAACCGGTGGCCGTGAATGTCTGGGCCCCTTCAAGAGGCCCAGGGAGGATTGGATAGGCACCAGCAGCAGGCGGTGAGGTGAACTCGGCCACAAGGGTGTTAGATGCGGAATCGATAATGGCATTCAGCCCGGCTTTCTCGATTCGCAATGCCCCTGCGGCAACCGTTGTGGTTCCCGCATAGGTATTCGCGCCGCTCAAGGTGAGTTGACCCGCCCCCGACTTCTCCAGACCGCCGATTCCGGTGAGAATCTGGCTGGTGCTCACATTGAAGCCGTTGCTGTTAATTTTGAGTCCACCGCTTTGCACATCCGCCACGTCGAGGTTTTCGATGAGGTTGCTCTCATCCACCTTGGCTTTCAGGAGGCCGCCATTGAAGTTCACCGTCGCACTGCCGGTTCCACCCGAGATCTTGTTCGCGTTCACGGTGCCGCCATTGAGATTGAAGGTGCCCGTTCCGTTATCGCGACCGACTTGCACCTCGTTGCCCACATTCAGGTTCGCCGAACCACTCAGCGTGTAGGTGCCAATTGATGAAGCACTGTTCTCGTTGCCGATGTAAACCTCATTCGTGGTTGTCACCGTGCCACCGCTCTGTGTTAGAACTCCCGTCGCCTGGTTGTGGCCGAGGATCAGCTTGTCGCTGCCGGTCATTGTGCCACCGGTCATCGTCATGGTGCCGGATGCACCTAGTTCCTTGCCGATGAAGATGTTATTTGCCACGGTGATGGCACCTGTTCCACTCAAGTTGTAGGTGCCGGTGCCGATTTTATTGTCGTCACGCGTTCCTACGCCGAACTCCTTGATCACGGTGATCGTTCCAGCAGTCTGGTTCAAGGTTCCAGTTCCATTTCGGCGTCCGACATACATGTTGCCGTTGCCGGTGGTGGTGATCGTTCCGCCATTCACGTTCAGGATTCCGGTGCCGCTTTCGCGACCCACGACAACTTCGCTCGCGACATTGAGCGTTCCTGTGCCGCTGAGGGTGTAAGTCCCTTCTGCTCCGGAGTTTTCATTGCCGACAAAGAGTTCGTTGTTCACGCTGATGGCTCCGCCACTCTGAACGACAAAGCCTTTGCCATTATTCTGACCGACGATCATCTTCTCGTCTCCGGTCTTAGTGATCGTGCCGCCCGTGATGTTCAGGGTGCCGGTGTGGGTCGCATTAGCACCCTCGCGACCGATCACGAACTCGCGCTTCACATTGAGCACGCCGGCGCTGAGACTGTAAGTTCCACTGGTATTCGAGTTCGCGTTGTTTCCATTGCCAATGTAAGTGTTGTGATTGAAGTCAACGACTCCGCCGGATTGGGTGATCACACCGGTGCCCCTGTCGCGACCGATGAACATGTCGTCGGTTCCTCCTACAGTGAGTGAGCCACCTGTGATGTTGATGGCTCCTGTTCCCCCTTCGTTGCCTACTCGGAAATTTCTCGATGCATCCAACGATCCTCCTGAAATATTCAGAGTTCCGTTGCCGCCATTATGGCCGACCTGGATGTTGTCCGTGGCGAAGCCGGGGCCGTGCGAAACGATCACCGCACCCGATTCCAGATTCATGGAGCCGATGCAATTGTTGTCATTGGCGATGAACAGGCCGCCGGCGATATTCACGCTGCCTGTCGTGTTGATGTTGATGGTTCCATTGCGATTGGAACCCCATGAAGCCACCTGCAGGTTTCCTGTTGGATTTAGAGTTCCCGTGCCTTGCGCAAAGCCACTGATTCCAGGTCCCGTCGCGGAGGTGTCCGCCAGGTTGTAGAAACTTGGCGTGCTGTCCTGGCCGACGAACATCCAGGAACCGCCATTGGTACTGGCTATACCTGCTTGATGATCGATCCGGCCACCTCCTTTTACGATGATATCATTGGGGGTGAATGAGATATCGGCGGTAATCGTGGCGATGTTCGCTGGCGCGCTATCGACAACGGCGTTATCACCGAAGGCCGTGTCCGGCACACCGGCTTCCGACCAGTTGGTTGCATCATTCCAGTCCGAACTGGTGGTTCCGGTCCAAATGTTATCAGCACCATGGCTGAGCGACGCGCTGAAGCAGAGGACGATGGCGGTCACGAGCGGCGGGCTGAAGCTGGAGTTGCCGAGGGTGGCGGTGTTTGATTTTGATTTCATGGATTTTTGGCAGTTTGGTTCTGGTGTTTATTAGGTTTTCTTTTAACGAGGGGCTTCAAAGTAGGTCTGGATGGAGCGTGCAGGGATCTTACACGCCACAACTTCTCCCGCGACACCGAGTGTGAACCCGGCGGCTTGCTCGGTTGGATTTACCACCACGACCGCCAGCGTGCCATCTGGATTGCTGAAGGCGATGGACTGAATCCCCTGAGGGCCGCCTTCCGAACGAATCCGGCGGGCACCTGGCTGGACGAACTTGCTGAAGTGGGCGAGGTAGTAAAACGAGGGGCCGTAGGTGACCTTCTTGGTATTCGTATCGACGATGACGGGGGCGTCGCAGAAGTTTCCGACGTGATTCGGTCCGCCGCGTTGATCGAGCACGATGTTCCAGTCGATGAAACCACAGACGTAGTTGCTAAAATCACCGATGATGTTGCGGGCGTAGCGTTCACCGTTCTCCCATTTGCCCATGTTGCCGGGAGCACCTTCGACGCAACCTTCGGTGAACAGGATGTGTTTGTCCGGGAATTTTTCTTTGACGCGTGCCGAGGCTGCGTAGTCATCACTCACATACCAGTGCAATCCCATGCCCCAAATGTACTTGGCAGTGGCGGGGTCGCCGAGTTGTGCGTCGGCGTATTTTTCGATTAAGTCGCGGTTGTGATCGAGGGTGAGTAGCTTTACGTCCGCGAGGCCCGCGCCATGCAATGCCGGGCCGAGGAAATCCCGGACGAAGTCGCGCTCTTGTTCGGGGGTGTATTTGCAGGATTCCCAAGTCTGGTGGGCATCGACCTCATTTTGGACAGAAAGCGCCCAGATCGGAATTTTTTCTTCCTCGGCCATCGCCTTCACGAATTTCACATACACATTTGCCCACGCCGGGCGGTATTCGTTGCGGAGCGATCCGCCGTCATCCATGCGGTTGTTGGTTTTCATCCACGCGGGCGGGCTCCATGGGGACGCCATCAACTTGAAGCGGTCTTCTCCGGCGACTTTTCGGGTATCGTGGATCAGCGGCATCAGCCAGCGGCGCATCGGATCAAGAGTGAAATCGTGCAGGTCATAGTCGCCGGGCGTGGGGGCGAGCGACCACATGTTCAGTGAAAAATCGCAGGAATTGATGTGGGTGCGGGCCAGCGTGTAGCCGATGCCTTCCTTGGGGTCGTAGTAGCGGCGGAGGATTTCCATCCGCTGCTCCTGCGGCAACTGCGCGAGGACCCAGGCCGAGGATTCGGTGAGCGCGCCGCCGAAGCCGACGATTTCCTGAAAGGTCTTGGAGGGATCGCAGACGATGGCGTCTTGGGCGGAAGCCGCAGCCGTGGTCGGGGCAGGCACGGCGCTGAGCCTGTGGCCGTTGTCCTTGGCGGTCTCGACCACCGACCAAGCACGGGTGGGCTCCCCGGAAGCGGAGGCATGGATGATGATCATGGACAGGCTACCCAGCAGCAAGGTGCTGGGGACATTCAGGGATTTTAAGAAGGGCGGCATGACGGAAACTTCAAGACTAGGTTGGGTGACTGATGATGGCGAATTGGGGTTTACGGTGAGAAGCTACCAGCAGGATCGAAACTGGCTATCGTCCGAAATGACTAGTGGGTTCATCGCCTAAAGCCGTTCCTGGGCGACCGCCGCGCTGCCGATGATTCCGGCCTAAATGCCATGTGAAGCTGGGCGTTGGGAAACCAAGAGCCGCCGCAACGCGGTTGGACGCGCTACGGCGGCTGGTTTCTAACGAAGAAAACTCATTAACTCCGGGAGCTTCTCAAGCGCTGCGGCGGCGGCGCAGAAGAGCGAACACGCCCAAGCCACCCAACAACACCACACTCGGTTCGGGGATGACCGTAAGGCCGAGGACGCCGGTGGATTCGGTGAACTGCCAGGTGTTTCCACCGTCGGTGAGGTCCCAGATGCCGCTGCCGTTGTTGACCAAGCTGCCCGAATATTGGTCGGCGAGTGAGATGGTGGCGAAGGTGTCGGTCTCGCTGGCAAAATCAAAGAGATTCCACGAGTAGGTTCCCACGCCAAAGGTATTTCCAATGTCGAGCGTGAGCGTGCCACCGTAGGTGATAACGCCTGCTGCCCCTGCACCGGTTAGGTTGACGAAATCATGACCACCCGCGACTCCAGCGCCCGCGGTGCCGTCGATTTCCATGATGGTGATTCCGTTCAGATCGACCGTATTGGTGAAATTCATTTGGCCAGGGCTGTTTCCCACGGCTAGCGTGCCGTTGATGACAGCGGCACCGACGGTTCCCGATCCGGAGAGAGTCGCGCCGCTGTCAACCGTGGTGAGACTGCTCGTCGAGATGTTGCCGTTGATGATGAGTGTGCCTGTGGCAACAGTGGTCGCACCCGAGTAACTGCTCGTGCTTGCAAGTGTGAGGCTGCCGGCTCCGGTCTTCGTGATGCCACCTGTGCCGGTAAATTCCTGTGAGGTGCCGACGTTGAATCCATTGCTGTTGATCACCGCGCCGCCGCTTTGCAGGTTGGCTGTGTCGAGGTTGGTGATGAAGTTCGAATCGTCCTGTTTGGCCTTCACGATGCCGCCATTGAAATTGACGGTCGCGCTGCCGTTTCCGCCTTCGAGTTTCTTGGTCGTGACGGCGCCGCCATTGAGATTGAAGGTGCCGGTGCCATTATCGCGGCCGATTTGCACCTCGTTGCCCACATTCAGCTCCGCAGAGCCACTGAGCGTGTAGGTGCCCACGGATGAAGCGTTGTTCTCATTGCCGATATAGACCTCGTTTTGCACGTTCACCGTGCCAGCGCTGTGGGTGAAATTTCCCGTCGCCTGATTGTGGCCGACGATCAGTTTGTCGCTGCCGGTCATTGTGCCACCGGTCATCGTCATGGTGCCGGATGAACCCTGTTCCTTGCCGATGAAGATGTTGTTGGCGACGGTGATCAAACCTGAACCGCTCAGGTTGTAGGTGCCGGTGCCGATCTTGTTGTCGTCACGCGATCCCACGGCGAACTCGCGGTTCACGCTGATCGTTCCAGCCGTCTGGTTCAGGGTTCCAGTGCCGTTGCGGCGACCGATATACATGTTGCCGTTGCCGGAAGTTGTGAGCGTGCCGCCGTTCACATTCAGAACGCCCGTGCCGCTCTCACGGCCCACGACGACCTCGTTGGAAACATTGAGCGCGCCTGTCCCGCTCAGCGTGTAGGTTCCTGATGCGCTGGCGTTTTCATTGCCGATGTAGAGTTCGTTGTTGGCGCTGATCGTGCCGCCGCTTTGCACCACGGTGCCTGTGGCATTGTTGTGACCGACGATGAATTTCTCATCCCCGGTCTTGGTGATCGTGCCGCCTGTCATGTTTAATGCGCCGTTGCCGCTCTCACGACCAATGACAAAGTCACGGCCAACGTTCAGGATCGCGCCGCTGCTGATGTTATATGTTCCGGTGGAGCCAGAGGTTTGGCCCACATAGAGATTGTGGTTCAGTGTGATGGTGCCGCCGCTTTGAGTGATCGTTCCCGTGCCTTGATCGCGGCCCACGAACGTCTCATCGCCACCGGTCTTGGTGATCGTGCCGCCGGACATGGTGAGCGTGCCATTCGCCTTGTTGTTGCCGACGAAGATTTTGTTATTCACCGTCATTGTCCCGCTTTCGAGCAGGAAGTTGCCCGTGCTGTTCTGCGAGTCGCCGACGAAGAGTTCATTAGAAACCGCGAGGATTCCGCTAGTATTCACACGCACCGTCCCAGTGCGATTGTCACCAAAGGCAGCCACCAACAGATTTCCCGTCGCATTGAGCGAGCCGGAGCCTTGGGCGAAACCCGTGATGCCGCCTCCCGCCGAGCCCGTGTTC
>JBILPN010000196.1:0-6500 GCA_044373865.1 Luteolibacter sp.
ATCGACTCCGGCCCAGACTTGCGGATGCAAGCGCTGCGCGAGGGGCTCAAGGCGGTGGACGCGGTGATTTACACGCACGCGCACTTGGACCACATCGCCGGCTTCGACGAGTTGCGCGCCTTTTGCTGGCGGCGGCAAGACGCGCTGCCGCTGCATGCGACTCAAGGCTGCATGGACACCTTGATGAACATGTATGGCTGGGCGTTTTTCCCGAAACGAGTGGTCGAGGGGTATGTCAGGCCGGACGCGCGGCTCGTGGACGGGCCATTTTTTTATGGGGATCTGAAAGTGACGCCGCTGCCGGTGGAACATGGCGGCGTGGAGACTTGCGGGTATCGATTCGAGCACCCGCAAGCGCGCAGCACGGCTTACATTCCGGATGTGAAGCGCATCCCGGCGGCGACAATGGATTTGATCCGCGATGTGGAAATTTTGATTGTGGATGCTCTGCGGCCGACCGTGCACCCGACGCATTTTTCGTTGAGCGAGGCATTGGATGCCGCGAAGGAGGCGCGGGCGCGCGAGACGTGGCTGACGCATTTGAGCCACGATTACCATGCGGAGACCATGGATGACACGCTGCCCGCAGGCGTGCGAATGGCTTGGGATGGATTGAAGATTTCTCTGGATGCCGCACCCAGTCTTGCATGATTGCCGCATCTTGCCATGCTCGCCGCATGAAGAAATTTGCGCTCGTTTTGCTCATGCTCGTGGCAGGGTCATCGGCCATGAGCGCGGCGATTTCTCCGGAGTCCGTGGCGGTTCTTTACAACTCCGCCGTGCCTGATTCCGTCAAGTTGGCGGAGATTTATCGGGCCGCGCGTGGCATCCCGGCGGAAAATTTAATCCCTCTGGAAATGCCGCTCACCCCGGATATTTCCCGCTTGGATTATGAATCCACCATTCAAATCCCGCTGCGGGATGAATTCGATCAACGCGGATTTTGGAAGCGAGAGACCGATCGGGACGGCCTGCTGCTGCCAGTGAGCAACCGGATCAAGGTGCTGGTGACCATGCGGGGAGTGCCTTTGAGGATCCAAGCAACGCCGAAGCCGAAGCCCGCCGAGGGCGAGCCCAAGCCGAGCAACCCAGTCGCCGGGCACGACGAGGCCTCCGTGGACTCGGAGTTGGCGATGTTTGGCATCGAGGGGCTACCAACGGATGGCGTGCTGCAGAATAAATTTCACCTGAGCGAGAAGTCGATTTCCAGGGAGAATCTGCCGCATTTGGTCCTGACAGCTCGGATCGACGCCCCGCGCATGGCCGTGTGCGAGCGCATGATTCGCGACGCCGTGGAAGCGGAAAAAACCGGACTTTGGGGGCGCGCCTACGTGGACATCGCCAACAAGTTCCCCCAAGGCGACCAATGGCTTGAAAGCGTGGTGCTCAAGAATGCCGAAATGGGAATCCCAACCGTGGTGGACCGGTTCAACGAAACCCTGCCGAAAAACTACCCCATGACCGACGCCTCGCTCTACTACGGTTGGTATGAGTGGAGCGTGAACGGGCCATTTTTAAACTCACGCTTCAAGTTCCGCAAGGGAGCGGTGGCCATGCACCTCCACTCGTTCAGCGCAGAACAATTGACGGATGGCCGGAAAAACTGGAGCGGTGCCTTGCTTGAGCGTGGGGCGGCAGTCACCATCGGCAACGTTTACGAGCCCTACCTCCACCTGACGCACGATTTTAAAATTCTGCACGAGCGCCTGCTCGCCGGGTTCACTTGGGTGGAAGCCTGTTGGATGGCGATGCCCGTCACCTCATGGCAAGGAGTGGTGCTCGGAGACCCGCTCTACCGGCCATTCAGCCACCTGAAGGGCACTGGCGACTTGCAGGATGGCGATAAGGAATTCCGCGCCCTGCGAGCTGCGAGCGTCCAGTGGAAAACCAGCCAACGCGAGCGCGAACGCCAAGTGGAAGCGGCATCCGGCCGGATGAGAAGCGGCACCTTGGCGGAATGGATCGGGCTGCTCGCTTTGGAGCGCCGTGACCGCCTCAGCGCGGCGAACTGGTTCCGCACCGCAAAGCTCTATTTCCCAAACACTGAGGACAAGCTGCGGCAAGATTTTCACCTCATCGCCCTAGAGCGCATGGCTGGACGCAAGGATCTTGCCGTCAAAGGCTTACGCGAAGCACAAATCCGTTATGGCCCAATCTCCGAGGCTGATGGGCTCAAGGCTTGGTTGGAAATCGTCGATCCCCCGCCACCGCCACCTCAAGCTCCCACCTCACCCGCCGGGAAAAAACCTTGAAGGATCCTGCCTTAAAATGACTTACAGCTTCTTGTTAGAATCCATCTGGCACCCGCCACTTGCCTTTGCCGAGGTCTCTGGCGGGAAGTTGCCATCCGAGCTGGAGCTCCAAGCGCTTTGGTTCGCGGGTGCCTTTGGCCGGAGTTTCCGCACCAACCAAGGGAAACTCGTAAAAATCGTCCAATTCGGCGAGTGGAACCGCGGGGCCGGGCCGGATTTCATCCAGGCGGCTGTCGAGATCGATGGCGAACTCCGCACCGGGCCGCTGGAACTGGATCCGGCGGCTGGGGATTGGGAGGCTCACGGGCATGCTGAAAACCCGGCATTCTGTGACGTGATCTTGCACGTGGTTTTCCGCCCGGATCCACGCCGCATGTTCACTCGCACCCGTGACCACCGCGAGGTCCCACAAGTCGTGATCACCGAAACGCAGATTTCAGACGCCCTAAGCCGGCCTCAGCGCGAGGTCGCAATCGCCCACCCCGGCCGCTGCGTGACGCCTCTGAAAAACCTGCCGGTTGGCGCGATCAGCCGCCTACTCAATGAGGCAGCGAGCTTCCGCGCCACGACCAAAGCCTCTCGCTGGCTACGGACGGCAGACGCGCACGGCAGCGACGCAACCTTGTTTCAATCCACCGCCGAAACTCTCGGCTACCGGGGAAATTCCCTGCCCATGCGCCTGCTCGCCCAGCGCGCGCCCCTCTCCTTGCTCAGATCGGAGAGCCACGCCGCCGAGGCGATTCTCTTTGGCACCGCAGGATTTCTATCCGCAGATTTGCACGAACGAGCCCCCGCTGACACGCGCGACTACCTACGCGGACTGTGGGACACCTGGTGGAAAAATCGTGCGCGCTTCGAGGCCACTGACGAGCGCATCATCCCGTGGAAAACTCATGGCCAGCGCCCAGCAAATCACCCGCATCGCCGCACAGGAGCGCTTGCGGCCCTCATCAAGGAGTGGCCACAATACCGCCGACTCGCCCTTGCTCGCCCTTTCGCGACCAAGCCATTGTTGGATTTCCTTCAATCCCTTGAGCATGACTTTTGGTCATTCCGCCACACTCTCACCTCCTCCCCCTCGGCTCAGCGCGTCGCCTTGTTCGGTCGCTCGCAGGCACTGGAATTGATCGCCAACCATCTTGCGCCGCTCGCCATGCATGAAAACCGCATGAGCTTCCAATCCTACTTCAAGCTGCGCAACTCAGCCGCCAACGACAAAGTGAAACGCTGCTCGCTGCGGCTTTTCGGCTCATCCCAAGCGGCACAGCCGTGGGTCCGCCGGGTCTGCCACCACCAGGCCTTGCTCCAAATCTACCAAGATTTCTGCTTGGAAGACTTTTCCGACTGCAAAGATTGCCCATTTCCCGAACAACTTTCCCAGTGGAGATAAGTCCCCGATCATGAAAATTCACCTCAATGGAAATCCGCACCCACTCGAAGCAGAAATTTCGCTCACCGAGCTCTTGGATCGCCTCGGCTTCGGCGGCAAGCCGGTGCTCGTTGAACTGGATGAAAAAGCCATCTTTCCCCGCGACTACGCGCAAGTCCGCATCCGCGACGGTGCCAAAGTCGAGCTCGTCACGCTGGCCGCCGGTGGATGAGAATCGAAAATTTCATGAAGTGGCACCCGCTCGTTTCATGGTTCAACCGTCTTTTTCATTCCAACAAGTATTTTTCCCTTGCCACAAGCCGCGCTAGAATCCCATCGTCCGCCCGCGTCCGAAAGGAGCGAAAATCCGGCGTAGCTCAGCGGCAGAGCGGGTGACTGTTAATCACTAGGTCCTTGGTTCGATCCCAAGCGCCGGAGCCATTTTTCTTTCGTTTTAAAAAGATTGGAAACCAGCAAGATGCACCAATTTTAACGGAGTTTCTCAGTCATGATCTCCGTTCGATTCCAACGCGGCCTCCATCTTCCCGAGCTGGATCTCTGGCTCGACCCATGGGACGCAAAGCCCCGCGCATTCGTTTCTCACGCCCATGCCGACCACTTCGCACGGCACGACTCCGCACTTTGCTCAGACGTCACGGCGGCGCTCATTCATCGCCGCTTTCACCTCGCTGAAAGCCGGATCGAGCCAGTTCCATTCCACGTTCCGCTCATCCGCGACGGTTTCCGCCTGCGGCTCCTGCCCGCCGGCCATATTTCCGGCTCGGCGATGCTTCACGTCACTCGCCTCGCGGACCAAGCAAGCCTGCTCTACACTGGCGACTTCAAAACCCGCCGCAGCCGCACCGCCGAAAATGTCAATTTCCTCGCGGCCGACACCCTGATCCTCGAAACCACCTTCGGCCTCCCGTCCTTTGAATTTCCGAGCACCATGGAGACCGAGGCCCGCGTGCTCAACTTTGTCAGCGACGCCTTCGCCGATGGAGAAACGCCCGTCCTCTTCGGCTACTCTCTCGGCAAGGCCCAAGAAGCACTGGCTCTTCTCGCTGAACACCAAATTCCCACGCTCGTCCACCCCACCGTTGCCGCCATGACGCGTGCCTGCCGCAGCGCCGGGGTAAATTCCTTGCCTGAGCCGCAGGAATTCACCGGCCACGCCCCACCCGGCCACGTCGTAATCGCAGCTCCCAACACGATCCGCTCCAAGCTCTTGCGCGGATTGAAAACAAAACGCACCGCGATGCTCACCGGTTGGGCGCTCCAGCCAGGGGCAAAATACCGCTACCGGGTCGATGAAGTCATCCCGCTCTCTGACCATGCCGACCACCCGGGGCTCATGGAATGCATTTCACGCGTCCGCCCGCGCAAAGTCCTGACCGTCCACGGCTTCGCCCGAGAATTCGCCTCGGAACTCCGCCAGCAGGGCATCGATGCATGGTGCGCCATGGGCGGCGACCAACTGGAACTCTCCATCTCACAACTCGCCCAGCGCAGCGCAGCGCCCACCGCCACCCGGCACGTCCGCGTCTCCTGCGCACTCGCCACCTTCAGCGACCTCTGCCGCCTCGTCGGAGAAACCAACAGCCACCTTGCCAAAACCGATTTGCTCGCGAACCACCTGCGCAGCATCCCCACCGAGTCCGAGCTCCGGCTCACCGTCACATGGCTCACAGGCGAAGCCCTCCCGCGCAAGGCTGGCCGCCGCCCACTCCACGTCGGTTCCGCCGCACTCCGCCGCGCACTCCTCTCGCTCCCCCACGTGCGCGAGGAACGCTATCGCGAAATTTCCATCAGCCAAAACGACATGGCGCGCACCACACGCCTTGTCCTCCAAGAAATCCCACTCCAACCCGCAGCCCTCGAACTGGCAGACCTGGAAGCCTTCTTCCATGAGCTGCTCGCCGCGCCCGGCTCACTTGCCCGCATCGAAAAACTCGCGGCTCGTCTCAGCAAGCTCCACCCCGCCGAAGCGGAAACCGTCGTCAAACTCCTCAGCGGCGACCTCCGAATCGGCCTGAAAGAAGGCCTGCTCGAGGAGGCCATCGCCACCGCATTCCACGCCGACCCAGCCGCCGTCCGCCACGCGCACATGCTCACCGGAAACATCGGGGAAACCGCGCAACTCGCTCGCGACCAATCCCTCAACTCCGCAACCCTGCGGCCGCTTGTCCCCATAAAATGCATGCTCGCGTCCCCCTTGGAGCGCGGTCCAGACGGCCAAGGACTGATGTTTCAGAAACTCTCCTTCCCGCCCCCTCTCTGGCTCGAACCCAAGCACGACGGCATCCGCGCACAACTCCACAAACTGGACGACACCGTCTCACTTTTCTCGCGCGACCTCCGACCCATGGATGACGAGTTTCCCGAACTCCTCCACGCCGCCCGCCAAATCTCGGGAAATTTCATCTTGGACGGTGAGCTCATCGCCTACGCAGAAGGCCGCAAACTCGGATTCGCCGACCTCCAAAAACGCCTTGGCAGAAACATGGCTGCCGGCGACCTCTTCCTAAGCGACAGCTCCCAAGACAGCTCGGTTCCGCTCCGCTACATCGCCTTCGACATCCTCAGCCACCAAGGCGAAGACCTCCTCGCCACCCCGCTTCAAGCACGCCGCGAGCGACTCGACACCCTCCAGCTCGCATCCCCCTTCGAGGCCATCGCACTCCACCGCGCGAATCACAGCGCCGAGGTGGAGGCCATTTTCAAACAAGCCCTGCAAAACGGGCACGAGGGACTCATCGCCAAAGACCCCGCCAGCCCATACTCACCCGGGAACCGCGGCAAAGCCTGGATCAAGCTCAAAGGCGTCATGCCCACTCTCGACTGCGTCGTCGTCATCGCCGAGCAAGGGCACGGCAAAC
>JBILPN010000197.1:0-6480 GCA_044373865.1 Luteolibacter sp.
CAGAATGAATCAAAATCTGCGCATTCACCCGCTCCCCACGCCACGCATGGACGTCAATTCCATCGGCGAATGGGCGCAGTCCATCGATAGAACCCTCCGGCGGGTAGCGTAGGTCGGTGCTGCCAACTCCTCCTGTTAGCCCGATGGCGGGACCTTGTGCATAGCCCTCGATTTCTACCAGATGTCCACCATTTTCAGTGCCGCGGGAATTTCCAATAAAGCTGGTTCTCACGTGCCTCACGCTCACAGGATCAAAAGTTAGCAAAACGCCTTCGCGAGTTGCCGCAATGCTGTTTGCGCTCATGTCGCCAAGCAGCTTCCACTCCTTGCCATCGCTGGAACCCTCAACTTTATATTGATAGATCCGGCCGCCAATCCAGTAAGGCCAAACACGGACCGCTGATAATTCAACAGGTTCTTTCAAATTCACTTGATGCCATACCGGCAATTGCTCGCAAGCCCAGTGATCCTCAGGATCCAAATTCCCATTCACCGCGCGTTCAGGTGTTTGAGTTGACCAATGCCCGCTTGCCGTCACAGCGGCACCCAAGAACAGATTCGAGCGTTTGGCGGTGGAGGGTGGCGGAATCGGCTCATAAGATTCGCGCCGGGCAGGTGCGGCACCAAGCACCGAGGCAAAAATGCACACTAACAACAAATATTGCAGAATCATCATTTCATCTACGGGCCTAAACTTCATTTCTCTTCAACTTTTCTTGCCTGATTTTCAAACCAGCGATCGGTTTCCCGCGGATCGATCCTCACCTGCAGAATGTAAGGTGGCTGGCCACGCCCGTCTGGGTGGTTTGGATGCTTTGATCCCGGCACAAGATCCCAGTGACCATAGGTGATGGCAAGCACCTTGCCGTCAGGTAGCATTTCAACTCCGCTGTAACCGCAATCGCCAATGTTATCATTCGTGGAGTTCCCATAGTTCCGACGCAAATGAATGCGATATGCGCCGTCATTGCCATTTTCCAAATCCTCGAACGTTCCAAGCCATGCCACCCAGTCGCCATGGCTTGGATTTCCCGCGTGCAGTGGGCTGTAGTCCCGCATGAAAACCATCGTGCGCCCATCCGGAAGATTGACCGACTCATGACGATGACCGGTTAGGGAACCCGGAAGCTCGCGCGGATCAGTCCAACTGAGCCCGGCATCATCCGAGAACGCGACCATCGAATTCGTTAGGCGCTTCTCAGGCCGGAACAGCAGAGCGATGCGGTCTTTGGTGGCGTGAACAACCAATCCAGCTTCGCACAGCCCAGCGCGCTTGGCATGGGAATGCCCCTCCGGCGTCGCAAATTCGATGCGTCGGAGCTTGTCGAAGCGGCAAATAGGCGCGCCCACACCGGCGGAATCGAGCCTCAGATCAACGGTATAATTATCAAAGTTGAAATCATGAAACACACCACGCCAGATTGGCTTTGTGCCAGGCACTGGCCACAATGAGGCGAGTGCAACAATGATGCCCTTGGGTCCTTCAAGCTTCCACGATTGGCGTGCCGACCAAGTATCGCCCCGATCATCGCTCCACATCCATTCGAGCACGTTCTGGCGCGGGCGGCAGGTTACTAGCAGAATGCGCTCAGCCCCGCCGGGAAGATCAAGTCGATAGAGAATCGGAGTTTCCTCAACACGCTGGGGAGCGATCTCAACCGCTTTCCAAGTGCCGCCGCCATCGGTGCTGCGGCGAAGGATCAAATTGCCCCGCCCGTGACCATCCGGATAGGAAACAAGCAGGGTTTTCCCGTCACGCAGCAAGACGGTGGACGGGTGACCAAGATAGTCTTTGCGCCGCTCGACGATTGTAAACAGCGAGTCCTCCTTCGTTAAATCCAACATCGGTAATTGATAGTCCCGCCGCACCGACTCTGCCCGAGAATGCCCGGACACCAGCCAAATGGCGATCAGGCACAGAATGAACTTAACAGATCGATCGATCATAATATTTTCTGCATTGGAGTTGTAAGCTGGCAGAAGAATCGATCTTCGCAGCGCACAGGCTAGGTCACACGCCGGGGTAGAATCCCTGACACAGCATTGATGGAACGATTGGAGAGTGCACTCATTGCAGTGCGCGCACGCGGATAAAGCTGCGCCGAACGCCCGCAGAGCTTGGAATTTCAAGCTCCATGGAGGCGCGATCAGCGGCAAGCGTGCGATGATGTTGCCAAACATGAAGATCGTCAGAAATTTCGATGGCATAGCTTCGGTTAGGAACGGCTTCAAATCGCAAAATCAATCGATTTCCCTGCGCAGTAGCCTCGAAGTCTAAGACACTGCCACGAAACAAGGATGCCTGGTTTACAGGGTCGGTTCCGGCAAGGTATTCACTGAGATTGGTAACTCCATCACCGTCGGGATCGCGCGTGGCGTCGGATGAATCATTCACGCCGAAATCATGAAGAATCTCCCAAGAGTCTGGCATTCCATCCTTGTCGGAATCGAGATCCTGACCGAGGAGCCAAGCTTCCTCAACGCGGGCGAAGGTAATTTTCGTGTAGTTATCTCGTTCGAAAAACAAACCAATCGATCCGTCAGGCAAAATGGTAAGTGAGGAGTATGCTGAGCTTCCGGCATACAGCAATCGCGATACGGGCCAAGTGAGGCCACCGTCCTGACTGAGGCGGAGTGTCATTCCATTTCGCCCACCTGTGGCCGGATTGGCAAAGAGAATCCACTCGCGCGGGTGACCAGCAAGCCGGCTTTTCCACTGGATTACCGTGGCTTGACATACTGGATCTGGAACTGCGGGCAGGCGGTAAATCGGCGACCATTTCCCGCTCTTGAGTGGATCGACATCAATGGCAGCGGTGGCGGGTGTAAAGTGTGACCACGCACGCTGCCCATTCGATCCAGCGGGCGTACGTCCAGAAAACAGCAAGCGCCCGTCATCGAGTTCAAGCAACTCATTTTCGTTAGTTTGCGGAGAGGTATCCGGGATCACGCTACCAAATTCCCAAGTGTTGCCGTGGTCACGAGAAAACACAAAGCACATCCGAACGAGACCGTCACCTTCACGCCGCATCTGCGAGGGAAAGACCAAGGTGCCATCGCGCAAAGTAATGCCATGACCCGGCCCCACGAAAAGCAACCGCCATGCGGGATCTTTCACTTGCGCAGTGATATTAATTGGAGCGCTCCAAGTTTCCCCGCCATCCTCGCTTTTCACCAAGACATATTGCCCAGTTTCGCTAGGCAGCAAGCCGGGACCGGAACCACCGTAAGCACGGTTGCCGAAGGACCATAAGGCAGCGGCCCAAAGCGTGCCAGTCCCGGGATCATACAGGATCGCCGGATCCCCGACGCCGTTGCCGGAGGAGTTTGCCACCGTGGCGTCGAAGTCCATGATCACGCGCGATTGGCTCCACGTCGCACCTCCGTCTCTGCTGCGTGAATATCCAACATCAATGTTAGCAGGAAGGTCACCGGAACCGGTGTAACGGTGATCATAAACGGCATGGAGCACGCCGTGCTTGTCGGTGACGATACCAGGAATCCTGAAGGTGTGAATGCCCAGGTCGCCACTGCGAACGACATCGGTGAACATCGGCACCAGCGCAAGAGTCAGTGCGCCATCGGGATCAGGTGTCTGCGGAACCAAGCTTCCATCCGTAGCTCCTGTGAGATTGAGTGCATCCACTGCCGCGTCGATGGTCGAACCAAGCGGAGCGTGACGAGCGGGAACGGCTACCAAATAGAGCGTGTTTGTGCCTTCCTGAAGCGGAATTTCAAGGTGCGGCGACCAACGAGTGATCCCCCCCGCAATTTCTGCGAGTGGAGGCGAGGAAGGATTAAAGGAGCTGCCGGTGTGGATTCGCCACGCTTCAACATTGCCAGGGCTGCTCTCACGCAAAGCGAAATCAATCCGATCGAGAAGTGTCGTGCCGGAGGCCTCCGCGGTGATTGGGATTTCCAAGACGACGTGCGCTCCGAATCGCGGAACTCTAGCCGCTGTTTGACTGACGCGAGCCGAAAACGGCGGGCCGGTGGGACTGCCCCACGTCGCTAGCCATCGGGCGTCAAGTTGTGAGACTTCTTCTCCATTGAGGACTTTTGAATAGACCGCGATCTCAGCAATATCCACTGCAAGACGACTGCTGGGCGCGCCGCCGTTCGATCCGACAATCATGCCTCCAAGCGGTGCGACTTCATTTTCCGAAGCGCTTGCAACGAGTATTCCATCAATCCAGTGTTCTACGGCAGTTGCAGTATTTCCAACATTGGGTGTGTAGGTGAAAACGTGCCGTTGCCAAACGGAAGGTGTGGCCAAAGTCGTTTCCGGTTCGGCGAGATTCCAAGCGATTCCAGATCCACTCGGCGTGACTCCGACCTGCCACGATGCACTGCGGACTGCGGCGCGGGTGCGCCCCGTGTTGGTCGAGCCATCGAATAGAAAGCCATCGCTGCTACCCCGGAGTCGGCAAAGAACTGCTACACTGCGGGGGCCAGAGATGGTTCCAAACTCCGTGGTGGCATTTGACCAGAGATCACTTGATCCATCGAAATGCAGCACCGAACGCGGGCCATTGGCAGTGTTGACCGCCTTGCGAGTAACCTTGCCAGACACACGACGGGCAAGATCACGGGTAGCACTGCCGTCGTGAACCGCACCCCAGCGAGTGACTGCTGAGGTGGTGTCAAATGAATTGCCATGGTCCGCCACATACCACGCATGAACACTGGACCATGCTGGCATCGGACGCACGCCTGCTAGATCCAACGCGAGAACTGCCGCAGCCAAGCGCGAACCTGATAGAAACAGACTATCCGCGTTGTAGTGAATGGCTAAGCCGTCCTCGTTGTGCACCGCCATTCCCAAATTGCGAGCCAGTCCGATGTCCGGACGACTCGCCGCCAGCGAGACGTGGCGTGCACGCGTGGTATCTCGGTCCGCACCACTGCCGCCGATTTCGCCCAGAATACCATGTAGCGTTGAGGCGTTCGGAAGATCCACTTTCAGATTGTCCAACAAACTTGCAAAGCGAGTGCCAGCCGCATCCGCCTCGCTGCTGTTATTTTGCTCTCCCTGAATGTGGAGCAGCGCACGGAAACTTAATTCATCGATGTCCGCAGGCCGATGATTTACGGCGTCAATGGCGGCAGCCCGCAAGTCTTGATAGGCAGAGTCGTCGGCACTGCCCTTGTGCCAAAGCGAGTTGCCTCCGCCAGTGGTCGTGGCTTTGATGATACCAAAATCACGCATGCCGCTTTCCCATAAAAATCGCGCAAAAGCAATCTCCGGGCCAAACGATCCGTCACTTGATGCGGCTAAAGTTGACCACGCACCCTCATTGTAAAAACGCACGCCGCCTGCCTGCTCCGCCGGATGCTGGCCGGGCGGCAGTGAGTTTAATAAACCACCACCTGAAATGCCGCGTGCATTGCCTGCACCCGAAATGAGGAATACCGGCAAACTGACAGTTTCGCCAATCGCAACGAGAGGATCGGTGGAATTCTGGAACTCTTGCAGGTTGGTATCGCCATCCTCGTCTGGGTCGCCTTGAGGATCCGCGCCCACCAGAGACCCAAAATACCGATACTCCCATGCGTCCGGCAAACCGTTGCCGTCGGTATCGACACCCGGCGGTAAAAATGCACCCACAGTGAAACGGACGTGATCAAGTGTCACATCAAAATAATTTCCAAAAGTGCCGATTGTGTAGTCACCAAGGATCAAGCGGCTGTCAGTTCCGGTCTGGTCATAGCTAACACCATCCAACGGCGTAAGGCGCACAAGATCCCGGAAGACATGGTAGCGCGCGAGTCCTGCATCATGGACAACGCGAAACTCGTGAAATGCACCGTCCAAATTGTCATGGGCGACATTGAACGATTCTCCGCCGATGTCTTGGGTGCGATTGCCATGGACCTCGATGATGATGCGGCGAGTGCCAGCGCCTAACCAGATCACAAAGCCATTGGCATTTGCGTTGCACTTGAGACGTGCTTCAAATGTCCACGATCCAGCAGCGAGCGCACTCCACCCCGCGCCGGTACCCTCAATCCAACGGCCGTCGGTCGAGGGATGAATCAGACGCAGATCACTCGTATCCAGCAGACTGCGACTCAGCGTGCCAGTCTGCGTCCATCCGTTGACCAAGCCACTGCCACTCCAAATTTGGTTTCCCTCATAGCGGGTGCTGAAGTCTGCGGACTCCTTTTCAATGGCAGGCGGCGGAGGGCTGGATGGCAACGGAGCTTCGCTCACACCCAAGCCCTCGGCGATGCGGTTGCCGACGTATTCCTCCCCGGCGGCGTTCGGGTGGACTTTGTCATAGGTCATGGTCACCGGGTCGAATCCTGTATTCGCATCGATCACCCACACTGGCGAGCTAGGGGAAGCAGCGTTTTTCTCAGCCACAAGCGCTGCAAGCTGGCTGTTCACCGCATCCACCGCATTGCGCATCGCGGGAGACTGATCGGTGTGGAGCAGATGATTGACGAACACTCGAACATTCGCGTTGGCAGCACGGA
>JBILPN010000198.1:0-6455 GCA_044373865.1 Luteolibacter sp.
TTCGGCAGGCAAGACTTTGGTCTCCGCCTCCACCCTCGACAAGTCCTTCGAAAAGGCATCCTCGAATATCGAGAGCGCCCAGAAGGTTGGTGCACTCCTTGCCGAGCGCGCCATGGGTTCGAATATCAGCGCCGTTGTTTTCGACCGCGGCGGTCACCTCTACCACGGTAAAGTCAAAGCTCTCGCTGATGCAGCGCGCGAAGCCGGACTTCAATTCTAACGCTCCGACCCGACACCTATCATGGTAACAAATTCAGACAATCAAGTGCCTTCCACACCGGCAGCCTCATCCGCGCCGCTCGGTCCGATCGCAGGCTCCGCGCCACAACAGTCATCTTATCAAGGCCGCGGCCAAGGCGGTGGCTATCAGGGCGGCGGCGGTGGCGGTGGCGGTGGATATCAAGGTGGCGGCCAAGGTGGCCGTGGCCGGGGTGGTCCACGCCGCGAAGAGCGTCAGGCTCCAACGGATTCCGAAGGCAATGAGCTTTCCGAAAAGGTCGTTTTCATCAACCGATGCGCCAAGGTCGTCAAGGGCGGACGTCGTTTCAGCTTCTCCGCTCTCGTCGTCTCGGGTGACAAGATCGGCAAGGTCGGTCTCGGCTTCGGCAAGGCCAACGAAGTGGCCGATGCCATCAAGAAGGCAAGTGAAGGAGCCCGCAAGGTTCTGAAGCCGATGAGCATTGTGGATGGAACGATCCCTCACGAAATTTACGCTGAGTATGGCGGCGGCAAGGTTCTTCTCAAGCCTGCGTCTCCCGGAACCGGGATCATCGCTGGTGGCGGTGTCCGTGCTGTTTGCGAAGCAGTCGGCATCCGTGATGTGCTTGCCAAGTCGATGGGTTCTTCCAACCATGCAAACGTCGTGAAGGCCACGCTCAAGGCTCTTTCCCAACTCCGCACCCGCGACCAAGTGCTTGGTGCGCGTGGCAAGAAAAAGCGGGAAAAGGCGATCTAATGATCCGGGATCGTAGATTGTGGATCGTCGATAGAAGATAAAAGGGAGCGCTTCGCTCCCCTTCCATCAAGATCCGCTTTCCACGGTCCATCATCCACTATCTCTTACTCTTCAAAAACAATGGAACTTCATTCATTCAGCCCAAATCCGGGTTCAAAGCACCGGAACAAGCGTCTCGGTTGCGGCGAAAGCTCGGGACACGGCAAAACTTCTTGCAAAGGCAACAAGGGTCAGAAGGCCCGCTCCGGTTCCGGCACCCGTGTCGGTTTCGAAGGTGGCCAGATGCCTCTTCACCGTCGCCTTCCAAAGCGCGGCTTCAACAACTTCGACTTCCGCTTCAAGTTTGTCGTTTTCAACGTGGGTGAGCTCGACGATCTTTTTGACGCGGGTGCAACCATCGATGAGGCGGCTTTGCGTGGGCAGGGTCTCGTCAATGGTCCATGCGACAAGGTCAAGGTTCTTGGCATTGGGGAAGTCACTAAGGCGTTCCACCTCGTTGTGGCCGGTGCCAGTGCTTCCGCTCGTGAAAAGATCGAGAAGGCAGGCGGCACGGTGTCAGAACCGATCGCTTGATTCCTTCAGCCTGATTTTTGATTTCCGATGAGGAAGCGCATTTGCGCTTCCTCATCGTGTTTATAAGCTTTGCGTCATTTTTTCTCATCATTCAGCCATGATTTCTGCGTTTGCCAACACTTGGAAGATCCCCGAATTGCGGGACCGGATTCTTTTCACTCTTGCTTTGATTGTCATCATTCGCTTGGGCGTGCATATCACGCTTCCCGGGGTGGATGCCACGGTGATTAAGGCTTGGTTGGACAGTGTGAAGACTGCGGATCCGACGAATCCAACGGGCGGGATCACCGCCTTGTTGACGGTGTTTTCGGGTGGTGGCTTGCAGCAGGCCGGGATTTTTGCCCTAGGGATCATGCCCTACATTTCAGCATCGATCATGGTGCAGTTGATGACTGCGGTCGTGCCGAAGCTTTCGCGCTTGGCGCGTGAGGATGGCGGTCGTCAGAAGATCACGCAATATACGCGTTACATCACGATTTTCATCGCCTTGGTTCAGGGCTTTTTCGTTGCGAAGTCATTGACCTCGCCAGAGAACATTCCCTACATGGCTGGGATCGAGAAGTTTGGGACATTGGTTCCGGATCAGTCGCTTGTTTGGTTCACGCTGACGGTTTTGACGATTGTCGCAGGCACCGTTCTTTTGATGTGGATTGGAGACCAGATCACGGAGAAGGGGATTGGCAACGGGATTTCCATCATCATTACGGTGAACATTATTTCTGCGCTGCCGGGGGCCTTGATTCAGGCTTGGAACTATTTTGTGACGGGAGACGGAGATGCCTTCCGCTCGATCATGATGGTGGTGATGATTGCATTGTTGTTGGTGGTGATTGCCTCCACTATTGCGATCACTCAAGCGCAGCGGCGGATTGCGGTGCAGTATGCCAAGCGGGTTGTCGGTCGGAAGCAGTTTGGAGGTCAGACCCAGTATCTTCCGCTGAAGGTCAATTATGCAGGGGTCATGCCGATTATTTTTGCATCGGCGGTTCTTTCTCTGCCACCGATGATGTTGCAGTGGTTCTTCTCGGGTCAGCCATGGGCGACCAAGTTGTATGGTGAGTTGGTTGGCGGTGGCACATGGTATTACATTCTGGGTGGTCTTGGCATTTTCCTGTTCTCATATTTTTGGGTGGCGATGATGTTCCAGCCTTCGCAGATTGCCGAGGATTTGAAGCGCAATGGCGGGTATATTCCCGGTGTCCGGCCTGGGAAGCCGACGGCAGATTTCCTTGATTTCACGATGACACGTCTGACCTTTGCGGGTGCAATTTTCCTGGCGGTTTTGTTCGTGTTGCCGGTGGGTGTTGGTGCGCTTGTTGGTTTGCCACCGGGTTCCTTGGTGTTGCAATTTTTTGGCGGCACTTCGCTTTTGATTATGGTCGGTGTGGTGCTTGACGTGATGCGTCAGGTGGAAACCCAGTTGTTGCAGAAGCACTACGACGGCTTTTTGCGCAAGGGTAAACTCAAGGGGCGCTACGACCGCTTGAGCCAGAACAGCGGAGCTGCTCCGCGCACGGCGATCGTTTACCTTTGGACGGTGATTGCGATTTTGATCGTTCTCGGCATCACGGCCTACATTTACAACAGCAGCCTTTGATGGCGTCGGCCGTGAGACCGCTCCGAATTGTGCTGCTGGGTCCTCCTGCGTCTGGAAAAGGCACGCAGGGGCGGCTCTTGGCAGCAGGCCTAGGTTTGGGGTATTTGAGCACCGGTGCGATTTTGCGCGAGCATGTTGAGCTGGGGACCGATCTGGGCAGGAAGGCGTCGCCAATTTTGGCGCGGGGTGAGTATTTACCGGACGAATTGATGTTTCCGATCGTGGAGGATTGGTTACTGCGTCAAGGTGGTGGGTGGGTCTTGGATGGGTTTCCGCGTAGCCTGCCGCAGGCCCTGTTTTTAGACGGCTTTCTCGCGGATCGAGGCGAGGACGTGGATGCGGCGGTTTCGCTTGAGGTCCCGTTTTCCGAGCTTTTGGAGCGGATTCGCCAGCGGGTTGAGTGCCCAGATTGTCGTTGGACGGGTCAACGCGCGCAGTTGACGGAGGGAGCGCTTTGTCCGGTGTGCGGTGAGCCGGCGGCCGCGCGTGCAGATGATAGCGAAGAAAATTTTAGGAGTCGTTATGCCGAGTTTGTTGCGTTGACCCAGCCAGTGATCGCGCATTACCGGGATCTTGGGCGGCTTCACGTTTGTGATGCGACCGCTCCTCAAGAGGTGGTTGCTGCTGAGTTGCTCAGGCTTTTCCCGAAATTCACTGTTTGAAAATTCCGTTCCTCAATCGTTGCTTTACCATCGTGTCTCGTAGAACCCGTATTCCAATCAAGTCTCCTCGCGAGATCGACTTCATGCGTGCTGCTGGCAGCATCGCGTCCACCATTTTGCAGGCCTTGGCCAAGGAGGTTGCTCCGGGGCGAACGACGGGTGAAATTGACCGTTTGGCGGCGGAGATGATGCGCGAGCATGACTGCAAAAGTGCGTTTCTCGGGTATCGCGGGTTTCCTGGTTACACCTGCATTTCGGTGAATGAGGAAGTGGTGCACGGGATCGGTGGCGCGAGGAAGATCTTGCCCGGGGATATTGTGAAAATTGATGTGGGGATCGTCAAAAGTGGCTTCATTGGGGACAATGCGACGACCGTTGCGGCGGGAGATATCCCTTTGGAAACCAAGCGTTTGCTTGCGGTGACCGAGCAGTCCCTGTTTGAGGCGATTTCCCATGCGCGGGCGGGGCGGAAATTGGCCGATCTTTGCGGGGCGGTGGAAGAGTTCGCCAAGCCGCGTGGGTTTACGATTGTGCGAGAGTTCGTCGGGCACGGGGTGGGGCGGCGCTTGCATGAGGAGCCACAGGTGCCGAATTATCGGCCGCAGGGGAAATCGCCGACTTTAATGCCTGGCATGACCTTGGCGATTGAGCCGATGGTGAATGCGGGCGTTGCTTCGGTTCGGATTTTGGACGATGGCTGGACGGTGATCACCGAAGATCGCAAGCCGTCGGCACATTTTGAGCACACGGTTTTGATTACCTCCGGGGAGCCGGAGATTTTGACATGGCGCCCGCGTGAAGCGCTGCCTGAGATGTTGGGCTTGCCGGCTTGGTGAATCCGGGGGCGGGTGGGCTCATTGGATGCCGAGAACCTTTGGTGGGCTGGCATTTCCATAGCGGTCGATCGCGGTGACGGCGATGGCCTCGGCGCGCGGGGTGTTGATGCCCTTCGAGCGGGCGGGGACGATGCTTGCGGTGCGCCATTGGCCGGAAACTTTGATTTGAACGGCAATTTTTGAGCTTGAGTTGTCAGGTGACCAGCGGATGGAGGTGCTGCCGCCTTGGCTGCTTGCGCTGACTCCGGGTGCCGTTGGGGCCTTGTTGTTGAGCCATGGCATTGGTGGGATGGCCGCGGGCTGGGTGTAGGAATTCGCCAAGCGCGTTGCGATTCCGCCTTGGTTTTTGACCAGGCTTTTGGCGCTCCAGTGGATGTGACCATTCCAGTTTTTGCCAATTTTCCGGCTGAGGTCGATTTGGTGGGTGATCTCGGAGGCTGGGCGACCAGGGTCCTCTGAGGAGCCGATTCGCGCGGTGGCGATTCCGGGCCAGACTGGTCGTGAGCCCTGCTGCCGCCACCACTGCAGGAGCACGGAAAAACTTTGTTTTTGTGGGGAATCCCGCCAATAGAGCTGGGGGGCAAGGTAATCGACCCAGCCGTTTTTGAGCCATTTGCGGGAGTCTCCGGCAAGTTGCTCGTAGCTGTCGATGCCGGCTTCAATGCCTGCGGGGACGCCGGGACGCCAGATACCGAATGGGCTGATTCCGACACGGACCCATGGTTTTTGGCGTTTGATGGCGGAGTAGAGGTTGCTGACGAACGAGTCCACGAAGGCGCGGCGCTGGGCGGGAGTTTTACCGTCTGCAAAGCGGAGTTTGCCGGAAGGGTAGGGGTAGAAGTAGTCGTCGAGGTGGACGCCGTCGATGTCGTAGCGTTTCAGGACGTCGAGGATGACATTGAGCGCACGGGCACGCGTGTCCGGGTGGGCGGGATCGCACCAAGTCATTGAGCCAAAACGTTTGGTGATGTGGGGTGAGGATCGGGTGACGTGATTGCTTGCGGCGCTTTGTGAATTGTTGGAAAGGGCGCGGAAGGGGTTGAACCACGCATGGACTTCGAGTCCGCGGGCGTGAGCTTCTTGGATGCAGAAGGCGAGGGGGTCATAGCCGGGCGATCGTCCCATGGTTCCGGTGAGGCTGGAACTCCATGGCTCGATGGAGGATGAGTAGATCGCGTCGCATTGGGGGCGGACTTGGAAAATCACCGCATTCATTTTCAGGGTGACCAGTTTATCGAGGATGGCGCGCATTTCCGCTTGTTGGCGGGAGGCGCTGAGTCCGGGCGAGCTCGGCCAGTCGATGTTGTAGATGCAGGCGACCCATGCCGCGCGGAATTCGCGGGCGAGTGCGGGCGGGCGCTCGGCGATGGGTGTGTAGGATTGGGCGTTTGCGGTGACGCAAAGCGCGATAAGGGCGATGATCAGGCGGATCATGGAGTGTGAGGGTGCTTGCTTGCCATTGCGGGATGGCTGGGTTTAGAGGAGCCGGGCGCGTAGCAAGTCTGTGACTTGCTTGGGGTTGGGCTTGGTGGTTGCGGATTTCATGACTTGGCCGGTGAGGAAATTGAGAAGCTTTTCATTGCCGGCTTGGACTGAAGCTACCTCGCTCGGATTGTTGGCAATGACTTGCTCGACGAGTGCTTCCAGCTCGCCGACGGCGGCGGGTTTGAACCCGAGTGCGTCTGCGATGGCCGCGGCCTCTTTGTCCGGGGAGTCGAAGAGTGCGGTGAAAACTTCCTTGGCTTGGTTGGCGGCGAGCGCGCCGTTTTCGACGAGTTGAAGGAGAGCTCGGAGTTTTTCGGGGGCGACCGGGCATGCTGCGATTTCCAAAC
>JBILPN010000199.1:0-6454 GCA_044373865.1 Luteolibacter sp.
CACGTTGCTGTTGTAGGCATATTGAATCGCCACGCTGCCGGCTCCACCGGCGCCGCCGGGCCCGTTGGTCCCGTGCGCACCACCACCGCCGCCACCGCCAAGACCATTTGTGCCTGTTACTCCTGCCACATTTGAAGTGTTAATGGCGCCAGCCCCCCCACCGCCAGCGCCGCCAGCGCCGCCAGTAGTATCGCCGCCGCCGCCGCCGCCGCCGCCGAAGGTATTGGCTCCCAGATAAGTGGAAACGTCAACGACCCCGGATGTGATCACTGTTCCCGCGCCGCCGGCGCCGCCGGTATTACTACTGACACTGTTAGCACCATTTGCGGAACTTCCCGCGCCACCGCCGCCGCCGCCATTACCGGCGGTTGGTGGAGTAATGAAACCATTGCCCCCTGTAAATGCTGCTGGGGTTCCGCTGATAGTCCGGCCACTGTCGCCACCCTTACCAGTGGGGATGCCTCCCGATGGAGCCGCCCCGGTGCCTCCCGACGCCTGGGTGGCACCGATCAAACTCGTATTGCCTGCCCCCCCTGCTCCCAGCCCAGCAGTAGAGGAAGTGAAGCCTGCCGTGCCACCGCCGCCTGCGGTCAGCGCCAATGTACCGGACAGGTTGCCGGTGGTGAGAACCGTAAAGCCGCCGCCGCCGCCACCACCGTCGTTTCGAGACGCCCTGCCGCCGCCGCCGCCGCCGCCGCCGCCCACGAGCAACTGGTTGGCCCCGGTGACGGTGACCCCGCTAGCCAGGATGAGATTGGCGGTCGTGTTGGTCGTCCCGGAACCCTTGAGAATGATGGTCACGCCGTTGGCGTCCACAAAAGTGCTCGATGTGCCGGCACCGCTGAGGCCGCTGACCGTAGCGACGTTGTCCATCACGCCGCCCTGGAGGATGCCTCCGCCGAGGGTGATGGCGTCGGCCAAAGTCCGGGTGGCGCTGCTGCCGACGGCGATGGTGTATGAGTCGGAGGTGTTAACCGTGATGGTTCCACCGGCTGAGGCGGAGGATGCCAACGTAATATCGGCGGCGTGAACGAACGGCACGGCCAGCAGAGCGCTGGCGGCGGAGGCCTGGAGAAGGAAAAACCGAAGGCGGTAGTGGATTTTCATATGGATTTTTTGAGATGGGTTGGGTTTTGCTAAAATGTTGCTTTTTGCGTAAAGGCCTTTGAGTGGGTAGGTGGTCGACTGGTGGCGGGGCAAAAGGGTTTGGAGGGTATTTTCCAGAACTCGGGGACTGAGCTGGTGCTGGGCGAACGTCCGACCCTAGCCTTTTTCTCAGGTTTGGGTATCATGTGTTTACATGATGCCCGGACGTTTTCTGAGAATCGGATGCTGTGAGGTGCCGTGGTGGTGGTTGAAGAGGGATTGATTGATGATTGATGATTGATGATTGGCCACCCAAATACCAACCGCGTCGCAAATGGTTGCGAACCAACCCCATTTCCCTGGCCCCAGACATTTTCTTGAGACTCTCGAGCAAGCATGCTTTACATCTGGTAATTCCAAACGCATCGCGTGCTAGTATAATTTAACGACTTCTTTGGCAGTAACGGATTTAAGATGCATGGCGGGAAGCCCCGATTGTCTTGCTGGCGGGTGTCCGCCGGGCGGGTAAGACGACCTTGGCCGAAAATCTCGGCGCTGACCGGATTCTTTACGTCAACTGTGACTTGCCAAGCGTGGAGGACATGGTTCGTGATCCGCAGGTTTTTTTTCGCGGTTGCGGCAAGCCGGTGGTGGTTTTTGATGAAATCCACCAGTTGCGCGACCCAGTAAGCGTGTTGAAACTCGGTGCGGATGGATTTCCGCAACTGAAGATCCTCGCCACGGGTTCCTCGACCCTCGCGGCAAGCAGGAAATTCAGCGACACGCTTTCCGCACGCAAGCGCCTGGTGCATTTGACGCCCGTGCGGTGGGACGAATTACCTGCCTTCGGAGTGCCGCTGCCACAACGGTTGTTTCACGGAGGCCTGCCACCTGCGCTTTTGGCGAAATCCAAAAAACCGTCCTTTTACCGCGAGTGGATGGACTCGTTTTTCGCTCGCGATATCCAGCGGTTGTTCGGTTTCCGGGATATGAATCGATTCAATGCGATGTTGGAATTCATGATGCGCCAGAGCGGTGGACAATTCGAGGTGACCAAGACCGCCACGGCGCTGGGGATCACCCGGCCCACGGTGGAGAGTCATTTGAGTGCGTTGCTAATCACCCATGCCGTCACGGTGGTGCGCCCATTCCATGGCGGTGGCCAAAACGAGATCGTCAAGCAGCCGAAGGTCTATGCTTTCGATACCGGCTTTGTGAGCTTCGTGCGCGGCTGGGATCCCCTGCGGCCAGACGACTGTGGCACGCTCTGGGAACATCTGGTTTTGGAACAACTTCAGGCAAATTTCCCGGATACCCCCGCCCATTACTGGCGGGACAAGGCTGGGCACGAGGTGGATTTCATTCTGGCCCGCAGTCGTGATCAGGTGGACGCCATTGAGTGCAAGTGGGATCCGGGCGCGTTTGACAGCCAAGCGCTCAAACTCTTTCGCAGTTATTACCCGAGTGGTTGCAATTTCCTGGTCACTCCCTCTGGCGCTCCCTCCTATACCAGAAGCTACGGGAACCTGGAAGTCAGGGTTTGCACCCCCACCGAATTGCGGCCATCCCTCGGGTCCCCACAGTATCACAATAAAGCTTAACGATTCGACAGAATCGAGTTGTCTTGCGGCGTGGCAAGACCACGACAAGTGGAAACACCTTTTATAAAGAAATTACCCTATGTTTACAGGATGCCCGCAGATTTTCTGAGAATCGGACGCGACGGTGTGCGGTGGTGGATGCTGAAGAGGGATTGATTGACGATTGATGACTTCGGCGTGAGCTCAGTCGAACGATTGTTGATTTTGGATTTTTGGATTGGGAAGAGAAAGAGCGGGCCAAGAAGAGCCGTGCCGTCTGGGCTTGGGCATCCTTTCGCGATTCATTCGCATGCGGTTTTGTCAAAACCGCCCTACATGGGAATGCGCTAAGGAGACGCCAAGAGCGCAAAGGAAAGAAAAAATCCGAGCGATTTGGATCAAATTCAATACTTCAAATAAAAGGAGTTTCCTATTGTCATGCCACGAAAAAGATATTGACGTATTTCGTAAACAAAACGACTTTTTCTTGGTGATCCAGGGCTTCGCCGACAAAGAAACCGAGAAAATCTGGAACCGCCAGCGATCACGCAAACTTCCAACCGACATTCAAGACCGGGCCTTGCGCAAACTCCGGGAACTCGCCGCCGCACCGACCCTCGAAACACTTCGCTTCCCGCCATCCAACCGACTCCACCCCTTGCAGGGCTACCGCAAGGACTGCCATGCCATCCGCATCAACGACCAATGGCGCATCACCTTCATCTGGGGCACGCAAGGCCCTGAAAACGTCAGCATCGAAGATTACCATTGAATCAGCCATGAAAACCAAATCTCTCCTCCACAACCCGCATCCCGGCGAGACACTCAAGGAAGCACTCGGCGACTTGGGCATCACCCAGTATCGGCTCGCCCAAGACACCGGCCTGCCTCACAGCCGGATCACCTCCATCATCAAGGGCCGTCAAGGCATCACCGCCGCCACTGCGCTGCGCTTCGGCAAATACTTCAATACCCCCCCCGAATACTGGCTCAACCTCCAACACCTGCACGACCTTGCCGCCGCCCGTGAGGAACACGCCGCCGCGCTCAAACGCATCATACCGCGAGTCGCGTGAATGGGGATTGGGCAGATGGCGCAGACAGGCGCGGATAAAATGGGCATGCACATGGAAGTAACTTGAACAGGACAAGGGGCTATCACCCTTCGCTTTCTTTGCTTCCTTCTGTGAAAAATTTCTCTTCAAGAGATCGCACAGAAGCACGCAAAGAATGGGAAAGATGGCGCTGCCTCGCTGAGACCGCACGCGAATGGGAACAGAAAGAGCAGTCCAAGAAGAGTCAGGCCGCCTGGGCTTGGGGATCCTTTCGCAATCCATTCGCATGCGGTTTTGTCAAAACCGCGCTACATGGGAATGCGCTAAGGAGGTCGACAATCCATCGAGATGCAACCGATTTTGGGCCCGTTTGCTCATGCTGCAGGGTCGCAGCCGATGCAGGTGGCATCGAAAACCTTGAAACGCACCTCGGGGTGACGGGCAGCCAAGGAGCAACGACGCCATTTGTCCTTCAACTCATACAAGACCCTTGCCTGCTCCAGTTGGGTAAGGCGTTGCCATTTCGCTTCTCCGACCAACAGGCAATCGGCGCCGGTGGGGTCCGGGCAGACCAGATCGATCTCAAGGTGTTTCTCCAAATACCGTCCGGCTGCCGGATAGAGGCTGCGACACCAATCCTCGAATACGGAAGCCGCGTGGCCGTGGATCAGAAGCTGCTTCTTGGCGAGCGAATAGGTCCGCCACAGGCTCCGGTGGGGAGAATAAACACTGAACCAAAACCGAAGCGCCGGGTCCATGATCTGGTAGAGCGTGCGCTTGGAAGTGCGGTTGCTCTCACCGAATGGCAGATCGCGAGACAACACGGAGGCATCCATCAGTTGTTGCAACAGGCGTGAAAGATTGGTCTGCGCGGTCCCGAGCCGGGCGGCGATTTCCGATGCCCGGCAGGCACCTCGCCCGACAGCCTCGAGCACTGCGAGCGCGTTTGCTCCGGCCAATCCCTCGTCCTTGAGGATACAGCGCGGCTCCTGTTCCATGTAGGGCGCGAAATCGAAAAACATGGCATCCGCCAGATCCACCACGTCTTTTCCCGCCTCGATGAATTCCCAGTATTTCGGAATGCCCCCGACGCAGGCGAATTTTTCGAAAGTCGCCTCTGCGGCGCAATCCATGCCGCAAGCTTTGGCGAACGCCTGATAGTCCATCGGGCCCACCTGCAGGAGTTTCTGCGCCCGTCCATAAAGCGGGGCCGTGCGGTGGAGAAAAAGGTCATGCATCATCCGCATGCTTGAACCGGACAATATCAGTAGGCAGCCCTCTGGCAGCCCGTGATCCAGCCAGCGTTGCAAGCGGCTAGGCAGGCTCGCGTCCCTTGCGGTCAGATAGGGGAACTCGTCTAGGCAGAGCACCCAAGGGGTTTTCTGCAAGCCGAGTATTTCCAGAAGATCTTCCCATCCCCGGGGCTCGATTCGCGTTTCCAGTTGATCCCGAATATCGGCAAAAATCTGCCCGACTTGCATTTCGACAGGTCCTTCCAGAGCCTGACTGAACATCCCTCCACGCCGGTCCATCCATTGTCGCAACAAGCGCGTCTTGCCCGCCCGGCGGCGGCCAAATAGGATCAATAAACCGCCGCGCTTTGCTGCGGCATCCAATTCCTCCAGTTCCGCCTAGCGATTGACAAATTCAAGTTTCCTGATAGATGGGTAACGAAAATCATTATGTAATTCAAGCATTACAATCTTTTTCAAGAGCATCCGCTTTCCTGCTCACTCGAGTCTTGATCCCTTTTGCCTTGTCCACGAGCGACAGCAGGCGATCACGAAAGGTTTCCTCCCCCAGATAGGTGAAATCAAGTGCCGAACCGTTTCTCACCAGCATCGGGCGCGCGAGGCTCGCTTCTCTTCAATCCACGTCCGTTCGGAAGGGCGAAGCGGGGAGGCCTTGCTGGTTGAAAAGGTTCACATCGGGCACATTCGCCCAGCCGTAGCGGACGGCTTTGGGAGCGGCCACGCCCTCGGCAGAGACGAGGATGGTCGAGCCTTGGATTTTCGCCTGCGCGGGGACAAATTGCTTGTCTTCGCCAGCGATGGTGAAGCCTTTGAGCTCGCCGTCTTTCGCGACCAGTCCGCCGCCGACGTGCTTGAAGCTGATGGCGATTTTTCCGTCTTTCGCCGTCATCGAGTCATAGAGCGGGCCGGAGTATTCGGTTTTCTCGCCGTAAGCTAGGGCTCGGGCGGCGAGGGCCAACCGTTGGCCGACGGGCTCCTTTCGGGTCGGGTGGATGTCGGTGGCGTCTCCCACATCGGTGGTCACGACCATGGCGGTGTTTTTCACCTTGGCGAGCGTGAGAAACTGCGCCTCGCGGATTTCCGGCGGCTGGCTGTGGTATGGCGCGATCTGGACGAAGAAGAACGGGAAATCGCCTTGTTTCCAGCGCGCCCGCCAATCGGTGATCATCGCGGGGAAAAGCGTGCGATACTGTTTCGACTGCTTGGCGTTCGACTCGCCTTGATACCAGATGGCTCCCTTGATGCCGTAGGGGATGACCGGAGCCAGCATGCCGTTGTAGAGAGTCGCTGGGTCACTCTGTCCACCGTCCGGCCCCGGCGGTGCCTTCGGTTGCCGCCTGGGAGGAGTGGGCTTCGGTGGCAGCGGCTGGCCGGCCTGCTTCGCCTGTGCGGTGGCCTGGTTCCAGGATTTCAGGGCTTCCTGATAGGCCTTGTCGGCGGTTTGATTCCTTTCAGCGGCGTTGGCTTTGAACTCTTGCAG
>JBILPN010000200.1:0-6452 GCA_044373865.1 Luteolibacter sp.
TGGCTTTTGTGGTGTCCGAGATCGATCCGTTGACAGGTTCCACGGAATTCAGCGTTCTTTGAGTCGATGCATCAACCCACTTTAGCATTCCTCGCCGCTGCCGCTTGGCTCGCGCTCTCAGCCCACGCACAACCGCAACACTCGGACCTGTGGGGTAAAAACGGCGAGTCTTGGTCTGCCTCAGGCCGCTTGCCGGATGTCTCATTCGCCGGCTACGCCTGTGGCGAAATCCCACTGCCCAGCCCGCCAGTCCGTGCAAATGTCCGGGATTTTGGCGCGAAGGGAGACGGCAGCAACGACGACTCTGCGGCATTCCTCGCCGCGATCGCGAACACTCGCTCAGGCGCAATCTTCATCCCAGCTGGCCGCTACAAAATTACCAAAATCCTAGAAATCAACAAACCCGGAATCGTGCTGCGCGGCGAGGGACCGGAAAAAACGATTCTTGTCTGCCCTATCCCACTCAACGAAATCCAACCGGACTGGGGTGCCACGTCCAGCGGAATTCGGACCTCCAATTACTCGTGGTCCGGGGGCATCGTCTGGTTCCAAGGCAACAATCCTCGCAAATGGATCGCTCGCTCCACCACCGCCGCGAAACGAGGAGACCGCGAAATCCTGCTGCAATCGGTCCCCAAGGGGCTTTCCCCCGGCGACTGGATCGAAATATCTCTCCGCGATGACTCCGCGAAATCTCTCTTGGACCATCTTTATTCAGGCGACTCCGGAAAACTCAATTCCATCTCGCACTCGAATCACACCACCAGTTTCGTAAGCCGAGTCACCAAAATCAAAGGCAAGGTGCTCACGCTTGAGCGCCCCCTCCGCACCGATCTCCGCCCAGAGTGGAAACCGCAAATCAGCACATTCAACCCGACCGTCTCGCACAGCGGCATCGAGGAACTTGCCTTTGAATTTCCTCAACGCAGCTACGGCGGCCACTTCACCGAACTCGGATTCAACGCGGTCTCGTTCAACAATGTCGTCCACTGCTGGGCTCGAAATCTTTCGATCATCAACTCGGACAGCGGCATCTTTGCTGCCGGACGCTTCTGCACCATCACAGGAATTCACCTGAAACTCTGCGAAAACACTCAGGAAACCCGCAATGTCTTCGGCCACCATGGAGTCAGCCTAACTGGCCATGACAACTTGTTCACGCGCTTCCACATCGAACAACGTTTCATCCACGACATCACAGTTACTCGCGGCGCTGGCAATGTCGCATCCGCCGGTCGGGCCACGGACCTCTCGCTAGACCACCACAAGCGCGCCCCTTACGACAATGTCTTCACCGACATCGACAGCGGTGCCGGCAGCCGGATCTGGAAAAGCGGCGGCGGCTCGGACCTAGGTCGCAACTGCGGCGCACACGGCACATTTTGGAATATCCGTGCCACACAAGCCCTCAAACACCCCGGCGGCTTCGGTCCTCCCAGCATGAATCTCGTCGCCCTCCAAAGCAATGAGCCCTCAATCACTCAAGCTAACGGAATCTGGTTCGAAGCCATTGACCCCGCCCGCATCGATCCTCCCAATCTCCATGACGCCCAACTCGCGCGCCGCACCCGCTCCTCAATGCCATCGCCAGCACCTCGCTAAAATTCGCGACTCCCCCCCTCTCAACAAGCCCTCCATCATGTTCGTGACTTTTCAAGCCCCACCGCTCACCGAACATGAAACTCAGCACCCTCTGCTTCCTCGCTCTGCTAAATCTCGCAAGCGCGAAACCTCCCTCGACTCCCATCCCCATTCCTGACGATGTGCGCGTCGTCAAGGATGTCAGTTTCCTCGATTCTAAACGCAAGGAAAGAGCCGATCTCTACTACCCGAAAAACCTCGTTCCCGGGACGATCCTGCCCGCCG
Source organism: Luteolibacter sp. (assembly GCA_044373865.1). Lineage (GTDB taxonomy): Bacteria > Verrucomicrobiota > Verrucomicrobiia > Verrucomicrobiales > Akkermansiaceae > Luteolibacter. The sequence continues at coordinate 1,867 of JBILPN010000200.1, forward strand.
TGGTCGTCATCCACGGCGGCGGATTCAATGATGGCGACAAAGCACGCCGCCGCGAGCTTAGCATTTGCAGCGACCTAACACGCCATGGCTACGCCGCAATGAGCATCAACTACAAACTCTGGAGCAAAGGAATCCGCAACCCCACCTGGCCGCAATCCGTTCACGATGCGAAAACCGCAGTCCGCTGGCTCCGATCCAATGCGGAGTCCCTCGGCATCGACCCCACACGCATTGGCGCACTCGGTGGCTCAGCTGGCGGAAATCTCGCCGCCATGCTCGCACTCACCAACCCGGCGGACGGACTCGATCCCGCGTCCCCGCTCGGCGAGATCTCGGCAAAGGTGAATTGCGGGGTGGATCTCTACGGGGCCGTGGACCTGATCAACTATCACGACATGAAAATGTTCTTGAAAACCCGTGAGCAAGATCCTGCCGCTTACATCAAAGCCTCCCCCATCACCTATGTGGGAAATTCCGACTCCCCTCTCCTCATCGTGCATGGCACCGCTGATGATGTCGTGAAACTCAGCCAAAGCATCACTCTCGCAGAAAAACTCAAAGCCGCTGGCAGCGAATACGAACTCATCATTGTCGAAGGCGGACTCCACACCTTCGACCTCAACCCTCCTCAAATGGATTTGAAACCCGCCGTCATTGGCTTCCTTGACAAGCATCTCAAGCCGAAACCGCTCACTCAATAAGCCGCCACCCAGCCCCTGAGCCATGTCATTCACACCCTTCCTGCTAGTAAAATTCGTTAGCCTATCCATAACTCTTGGTCTTTCCGCCACCGCAGCTACCGCCTCGGTCACCGTCACCAAGGACGTGAGCTACCTAGCTCCCCACCGCAAGGAAAAGTTAGACATCTATCAACCATCATCCCCGCCGCCCGGCACGCTCCTGCCTGCGGTGGTGATCATTCACGGCGGCGGCTGGATCAGTGGTGACAAGGCGGCAAAACGAGAAGTCATCACCGGCCATGCTCTAGCCGCCGCAAATTACTTTTGCGTCAGCATCGAATACTGGAAGGGCGCTAAGGACCGCTGGCCCACCAATCTCCAAGATTGCAAAAACGCCGTCCGCTGGCTCCGCACGAATGCCCAACGCTTCAACATCGACCCCACAAGAATCGGTGTCATCGGCGGATCTGCCGGCGGACACCTCGCACTCATGCTTGCCTACACAGCAGGGAATTCAGCAATCGATCCAACACCTCTCTATCCAGATGTGTCCGACCACGTCTCTGCCTGTGTCAATATGTATGGAATATCCAACCTCGAAACACGCCAAGGCACTGACGCGGCGGGCAACCCCAACGGCATCGTCAAAACCACCAACCAACTCTTCCCAGAATCGCGGGATGCGGCCCCCGCGAAATGGAAATTGGCATCTCCTGTCAGCCACATTCGGAAATCTTCACCGCCCACTCTCACCCTCCACGGCGTCGGCGACACGGTGGTGGACCGCGCGCAATCAGAGGAACTGGACCGCGCACTCACCGCCGCTGGCGCGGAATCCATCCGGATCATGGTGCCCGGCGCCAATCACGCTTGGCCTCTCAAAACCTCGCAGTTTGATCACATCCCCGACGTCATCAAGTTCTTCGACCGCCACTTGAAATCCCGCTAGTCTGCTAGATCATCCGCTCACGCAAGGCGCGCGCAACCGCGGCAGCTCGCGAACGCACATCCAACTTGCGAAATAGGTGCCGCGTGTGCGTGTCAATGGTATGAATGCTGACTCCCAAGCGCTCTGCGATCTCTTTTGCGGTCAGTCCTTCAACGATCAATGCCAGCATCTCACGCTCGCGCGGCGATAGGGACACGGGCGTGGTGCGCTTGGTCAATTTTGCCAGCAACTTGACGACGCTCGCGGCAATGATCGGCGACATCGGGGAACCTCCGCGCGCCGCCTCATGAATCGCCTCCACGATCTCATCCGGCTTCGCGGTCTTCAACAAATAGCCAGATGCCCCAGCGCTGATCGCAGCGGAGATTTTCGCCTCATCCTCAAAAACAGTTAGGATCACCACCCTGCACTCGGGAGCCATGCGAATGACGTCTCCCAACGCTTCCAAGCCACTCCGCCCGGGCAGGCCGACATCGAGCAAAAGGACATGCGGCAGCCGCTCCGCACGCGTTTGGCGCAAAGTCGCAAGCATCGCTTCCGCATTGGCAAACGCCTCGGCACAATTCAAATTCCGCGCTGGCGCACACAACCTCTGCAAGTTCTTGCGCAAAATATCGTGGTCTTCGACAATCCAAACAATCGGCATCACCGGAGTCGTGTTTTCTAAAATTGGCATCATCATATTTCAATCGCGTTTCGTCCATCGTCGGCTTTTCGGCACCTCTAAAATCACGGTGGTTCCCCGGCCTGGCTCGGAATCCAGCTGGAGTTCAGCACGCATCATCGCCGCACGCTCCCGCAAATTCCCAAGACCATGGCCGCTCACCACTCGCCCGGGAGTGAAGCCACACCCGTCATCAGAAATCTCAATTCTCAGCCCGCTCGGCAGCGGGCTGAGATGAAATTTTAAGCGTGTCGCACCCGCATGCTTGGCGGTGTTGTGCAGCACTTCTTTGCAAAAAAGGTATAACTCGCGCCGAGTCTCAAGATTCGGCTCCCACTTCAATGGGGAGGTCGGCAACTCACACTCCAACTCGACTCCCCGCAACAAGCGCCCTGCCAAACCTGCCATCACATTCAACCAATCCGCCGCGACGCCTCCACGCTTCCCTCCTAACAAGGAAACCATGTCGCGCATCGAGTCAGCGCTCTCGCGTGCAACCCGCTCGATCTCGGCCAGATCCAAGCGCATTTGCGCCGCATCTTCCTGCCCGGCAAACGATGAAATCAAAGCAATGCTTCCAAGATTGGACCCAAGCTCATCATGCAAATCACGCGCCAGTCTCTCGCGGTGCCGCTCGCGGTCCAGCACGCGCGCACGGTGCCCCCTCCAGGAAAAGAGCCCGGCCATCACCACAATTCCACTCGCCCCAAAGACGCTTGCTCCCACCAATCGATGCTCTGCACTCACATACAATTGTGCACGCCTGCCCGCCATCTCATCTCGTCTCAACTCCAATCTCCGCCGATATTCCAGCTTCCGAATCCAATCGGGCAACTCCAACAAAACACCGCCCCCTGTCAAACCGTCCGTCAAGCCGCGCAAGTTCCACTCCTCATCCTCAAGGCTGTGCTCCGACTCCGCAAGCGCTCCCAGGGCCACGTTCACCCCGCCAGAATACGCCTGCAATTCACCCAACGCAAAAACATAGTCTCCCGTCCGCTCTCGCAAGCGTGTGGCAGTCACCCGGATGTAGCGCCCTGAAACTTGGTTCAACCCGTAGCATTGGAAATTTTGCCCCGGTGACAATAGGGAAATCCCACGCCGATCATGCACCACCACCGCTTGCTTGAAACTCGCATCCTCTGACAACTCCACCAAAAACCGCGTCGGAAATCCATAATACGCATCCCACCCCATCCGACTCCGCCACGCAGGAGCCAAACGAATTTCCTCCAAGGGAAGCACTCGTCCCAAGTCCACCGTCACGGACTGCTTCTTACCCATCGACGCGGAAACCATCCCATGCCAACCCATCACTTTTTCGCCACCCGGCTGAAGCGGCAAACCAAGCGGTGTCGCCATGTCCACCAAGTTGTTGCGCCCCCAACTCGGCGGAATCTCACGCGAACTTGAGGAACGCACCTCCGCTCGCTGCGCCCAATTGCGGTTCCCTTTCAACAACATCATTTCAGCCAGAGCTAAAACCGGCGGCCCTCCATCCTCCCATGGCTGCGTCGCCGTGAGACGCACACGCTTCAATAAAACTCCTGCGGGACACGCTGCTGATACCGGGTAAATCCCGGGATTCGGATAGTCCGCCACGCTGCAATCCAACAACGCGAATCTCACTCCGTCTGCATCCTCACCTTCCAAGATAAATCGCTTTGGAAATCCAAAGCCGGGCACGGCACGCTTGGTGCCCTTGGCCAACAGGGGCACCAAGACAACTTGATCCATCGGCAGTGCCTCTGGCAACTCGACCTCCACCCACAACACCTGCCCCCCTGTCGTCCCCGCGCTTTGGAAGCCCAAGCGGATCCCGCTGTTTGAACCTGCCGCTGCCGGCAATACCTGCAACTCACGCTCCACCGCTTGCAGTTCATCTCGCAAAAATTTCAACTCGGTGGAAGCCCAGAACGCCAAACGCTCAACCCACGTCCCACGGTCCATCGCCTGAAGCTCAGACGTGGCGATGAGCCAGCTTGCCGCAAACAACGCTAAAATTTGGGTTTTCATCCGATCTTTCACTTCCATCCACGCCACCACCGGCTGCCTTCATTTTGCAAAAATTCCTGCCGTTCGCTCCTCACAAATTCTCGTGAGGTGACGCCACGGCCCCAAGTTTCGTAAGGTCTGAACGCTGAACCAAGGAAACCCTTTTGACAACTCAAGATCCCAGCCGGGCTCTGATCGTCCCAAATCCTGACTCTCACTGAAATCCCAAAACGCCAGCGACGTTTCAACCTCACTCTAAAAACCCACCACGACCATGATTAGAAAACCCAATTCACCG